>JBEVCE010000030.1:0-13294 GCA_040514295.1 Pyrodictiaceae archaeon
CATGTAGCTAGTCCTAGGAGGCTTCGTGGGTGTAATGGACAAGGAACTCTATAGGGAAGGAGTTGTGGGAGTGGAGGAGGCTGCTCGGCACAATCCTACAGCCGATGGCTGCTTACCTCGTGTATAGGGGGCTTAAGACCCTCGAGATACGCGTTAAACGCGTATCAGAGACTGCCATGAAGCTTGCAGAGTGGCTTGAGGAGAGCAGGCTAGTCGAGAGGGTCTATTACCCTGGCCTACCCAGCCATCCCGACCATGCCACTGCATCCAAACTCTTCAATGGGATCTATGGCGGCGTCCTCTCATTCGATACCGGTAGCTTATCTAGGGCTAGGAATGTACTTAGAAGACTCAGAGCTATACTCCCTGGATCCAGCTTTGGAGCAGTCGATTCTATAGCGTCCCACCCATTCACCAGCAGCCATCGATGGCTGAGTAGTGACGAAAAGGAGAGGCTCGGTATAACTCCGGGGCTTATAAGGCTGAGTGTTGGATTAGAGAGCTTTGAGTACCTCCGCGACGAACTCTCACGTGCGCTAGGGGAAAGCTAGGCAGAGTAATGCTTAAATACGAGGCTACCTTGCGGAAGGATAGCCAGTGAAGCCATTTGGATATTCGCTGGTGAAGGAGTTGGAAACGACCATGGGCTGGTAGAAGAACTTTCGTACAAGAGTAAGAAAGTAGAGCTCAGATGTATAAAGTGTGGATACACCTATAAGCCCTTGCCGAGACTCCTCTTGTGTCCTCGCTGTGGAGGCCTCCTAGAGATCATGGTGGAGCCTCTACAGCCGCCTAGCTGGATGCAGTGGGCGAAGAGAGCACCGGGTGTATGGCGGTACCGCGAGCTGCTGCCAGCACCTGATGAGACTCCTCCTGTAAGTATGGGGGAAGGGGGTACACCGCTAGTCAAGTTAAGTAGAATAAAGGAGTTGGAGGGAATATCCGTCTTCGCTAAGAATGAGGGAATGAATCCCACTGGCAGCTTTAAGGATCGAGGAATGACGGTTGCAACCACCATTGCTAGGGCTATTGGGGCTCGAGCGGTCATCGCCGCTAGTACTGGGAATACAGCATCAAGCGCAGCGGCATATGCTGCTAGGGCTGGGATGAGGTCTATAATCGTTGTTCCACGGGGTAGGATAGCTCTCGGTAAACTAGCTCAGACCATACTCTATGGAGCGATAATAGTGGAGGTGGAGGGCGGCTTCGACGAAGCATTGGAGGCGGTAATGGAGGCTACTCGTAGGAATAAGCAACTCTATCCACTAAACAGCTTTAATCCATGGAGGCTTGAGGGTCAGAAGACGGTATCGTTTGAGATAGTTGAGCAGCTTGGCTTTGTCCCAGACTGGGTCATAGTCCCGGTAGGCAATGCCGGAAACATATCAGCTATATGGAAGGGGTTTAAGGAGCTACATCGTTATGGCTTGATAGACAAGCTGCCTAGGCTGGTGGGGGTGCAAGCTACTGGTGCTGCTCCACTAGCTACTGCCTGGAGGAAAGGCCTTAGAGAGCCAGTCTTCTTCGAGAACCCTGAAACAGTGGCTACCGCTATACGTATAGGCAAGCCGGTTAACTGGCCTAAAGCATTTAGAGCAGTGGAAGAAAGTAGTGGCATGTTTATCGACGTAAATGATGACGAGATACTTGGTGCACAGCGTCTACTAGCTAGACGTGAGGGAATCGTCGTCGAGCCCGCTAGTGCTGCTAGCCTGGCAGGACTCCTCCGTCTAGTCAGGGAGGGCTATATTGGGAGGGGAGAAACGGTCGTGATAATACTCACCGGGCACGGGCTAAAAGACCCCGATGCGATGATGAAGGCTGACACTATAAAACTTATGGCCAGGAATACCGAGGAAGCCGTGAAGATAGTGGATCAGCTAGTTTCCCCCTATAAATGAAGCTATGGTGGAGTGACAAGAGGTATAGCGGGGCATTGGCCCCGAAGCTATCTGTTGGAGTAGCTGGATTCGGGAACGTTGGACGAGAATTTGCTAAATTACTGCTCGAGCGCGGAGACCAGTACAGGCTATGGAGCAGGATAAGCATAGTATTCGTGGCTGATAGTAGAGGGGCGATCCTCGATAGGAGGGGCTTGGGTAAAGAGGTCCTCGGGGAAGCATTAAGCCTGCCGAGAGGGGGGCTGGGATCCCATCCAAGCCTAGGTCGTAAAGGGCTTCATGTAGATGAGCTACTCGGCGACATCGACATCCTCGTGGACATTGCCCCAAGCATCTATATTGAGGAGCCTCCTCAGCTTAGATGGCTCCGCTACGTCCTTGAGAGGGACGGCGCTGTTGTAACGGCAGACAAAGCCCCCCTAGCAATGAACTGTTCACTCCTGCTAACCCCGGGATGGAGTAGGAGACTATTCTACAAGGCAACAGTAATGGCTGGCACACCTCTCATAGACCTACTACGCTATGGGCTGCATGGACGTAGAGTTATGAGGGTAAGAGGAGCCCTCAACGGCACAAGCAACTATGTATTGACCCTAATTGAGAGGGGGTTATCGCTGAGCGAGGCTATTAGTGATGCACAGAGGAAAGGCTATGCAGAGCCAGATGCAAGCATCGATTTACACGGATTAGACTTGGCTGCCAAAGCAACCATAGTGTCTTGTACGCTTGGCACGCCCATAAGGCTCAGCGATGTATGTATAGAGGATAGGATAAAGCCTGGGATAGAGGAGAGAGTAGTGGAGCTGAAGAAGAACGGGAGACGCTTACGCTACATCGCCGAGATAGGTGTTGGCCGTAGGCCTGCTATCCGCCTTGCTGAATTGGAGCTAGGCGACCCCCTGTGGCATACGATTGGAGTAATAAATGCAGCTGAAATAGTGACTGCGGAGGCCGAGCCAATAACACTCTATGGCCCTGGCGCTGGGCCAAGGGCTACTGCATCCACCTTGTTCAGCGACCTGCTACTATCAATAGAACATCTGAGTGGGGAATAGTATGGGCGAGGTAATTGTAACTAAGTTTGGGGGCTCACTGCTAAAGGATGCTAGCGGCTTCCTATCATTAGCTAGGGAGGTAATCTCATTAAGGAAGGCGGGGTATAGTGTAGTCGTTGTAGTATCAGCTATGAAGGGTGTAACTGATACGCTTATAGAAGTAGTTGAGAGCAAAGAGGGCTGGGAACAGAGGCTCAAGCAGGTAATGTCGCTATATATTTCGGCAGCTAAGGAGGCTATTAGAGAACCAGGCATACTTTCTCGCACACTAGGCGAGCTAACTAGGCTTTTCGATGAGCTCTTCAAGCTTGTCTGGGCGGTCAAGGTTATTGGCGAGGCAACCCCGCATGCAAAGTCCTCTATAATAGCCTTTGGGGAGCGGCTATCTGCCGCCTTGGCTGCAGCAGTCCTCCAGGATAAGGGCATAAAGTCTGTTTGGCTTAGTGGTGGCGAGGCGGGTCTAGTGGCGAGGAACGGAGACTACTTTGACGCCGTCATAGATTATGGCGGGTCAGATAAACGTGTCAAGGAGGGCCTTAAGCCGTTAATCGAGGATGACATAGTCCCCGTGGTAATGGGGTTCACCGCGCATAGTAGAGAGGGGAGGTTAGTCCTACTAGGTAGGGGGGAAGCGACTATACAGCGACACTGCTTGCGAGATTCCTCGGGGCTAGGGAAGTAATATTATATACCGATGTCGACGGCATCTATAGCGCTGATCCCCGCTACATAAAGAATGCTAGACACATACCAAGACTAAGCCGTGAGGAGGCTATGGAGCTAGCACTGCTCGGGGCTAAGAAACTGCATCCAAGGACGTTCGAGCCTGTCCAAGATACTAATATAAGAGTGGCTATAACGAAGCCCTCATCGAGTAGAGCGACTATAGTTGAGCAGAGGAAGGAGCCTCCTCCAGTAAAGGGCATAGCTGTAGTGGGCGATCTTGCAGCAGTCACTGTTAGCAGTGGTGGGCTCGTCGGACGAGTAGGAGTAGCGGCCTATGCAGCGTCGATAGCCGCTGAGCGGGGAATCAATATAAGGGCTTTAGCGCAACCGCCAACGGAGACCCGTATATCATTCATAGTGACTAGGAGGGACTCAGAGCAGTTAGCTAGAACGCTTAGCGAGAAGCTAGGTAGCTTAGCAGTAAATGTCGAGAGAAAAGACATAGCTACGGTAAATGTAGTGGGTTATGGGGTCGAGGAGTCTGAGGTAAGCGCCTCACTCCTTTCAAGTGTATCGGAACTCTGTGATGTAATCGGCGTCCTATGGAGCCCTGGCAGCCCAGTTTTATCAATGCTTGTTGAACCCTCTAAGGCCTGGTATATAGCGTCGAAGCTTCACCAGGAGATGATCTCGAGATGGTGGACAGAATAAAGGCAGCTGTACTTGGCGCCACAGGGCTTGTTGGCCAGCGTTTTGTATCGCTTCTAGCACATCATCCCTGGTTTGAGCTGGTAGCTATTACGGCTAGCTCGGAGAGGGCGGGCAAACAGTATGGTAGAGAAGTTCGATGGGTGCTAGAGACCCCTATGCCTAGCAGCGTAGCCGACATGACTATAAGTACTACGAGTCCCGATAGCGTGAGGGAGGCTGAAGTCGTATTCGTTGCACTACCGAAGGAGGCTGCTGTAGAGGTTGAGCCCGAGCTAGCGCGTCACGGTAAGATAGTCGTCTCAAACGCTAGTAACCATCGCTTGGATCCTGATATACCGTTACTGGATCCAGAGGTTAACTGGGACCACGTGAGACTAGTTGAGGAGCAGAGAAGGAAGAGAGGATGGAGGGGGGCTATACTAAAGGTACCTAACTGCAGTACAGCCATACTAACGCTTAGCCTGAAGCCAATACTAGACGAGTTCGGGATACAAGATATACATGTGACAACTATGCAGGCTATCAGCGGGGCTGGGCTCCAAGGAGTACCCGGCTACATGATAGTAGATAATATCATCCCTTTCATAAAGAGCGAGGAGGAGAAGATAGTTAACGAATCGAGGAAGATACTTGAGAGACTTGAAAATAACACGATTAAGCCGCTAGACGTCAATATCTACGCTACCGCTACCCGCGTACCAGTACCTGACGGTCATCTAGAATCCGTGCATTTAGTGCTTGGGAGGGAGCCGGCGAGCCTCGAAGAGGTTATACGCGTCCTTGAGTCCTGGAGGCCGGGGCTACAGGAGCTAGGGCTGCCCATGGCCCCTGATAAGCCTATCGTGGTGCGCTTTGAGACTGATAGGCCGCAGCCACGCCTAGATAGGCTCAATGGCGGGGGGATGAGCGTCACTATTGGGCGTGTTAGGCTCAGAAACAAGATCCTCCAATACCTCGTACTAGGCCATAACACCATACGTGGCGCTGCAGGCACAGGCATACTAATAGCAGAACTATACTACAAGCTATATGGCCTCGTTAGCTAATACGGGCTGACTTATTTATCCATGTATTAGTTTTGCCTCCTCTATAGCGGTGTTGAGTAACTGGAATGCCTTCATAGCGTCTGAAGGCGATAGCACTATTATCGTGTCTGTGAAAACGGATTCTATTTGCTCGATATTTATGTTATTACGGGCGAATAGCCCTGTAATATATGCTAAGAAGCCCGGTGTTGTTATAACTTCCTTTGGACTAGCTATCACTATTACTGAGCGATCCCTGGATACCTCTAGCACATCGTTGCTTAAGCTGGCTAGGACGTAGTCAGCATATTCCTTGCTAACAATAATGACTATTCCCGCAATGCTTTGCATAACGAAGAGGAGCCTGGCCTTGCCGAGTAATTCTGAGAGGAGACGAACTATCTTTTCTAAGGCACTATGCCTTGCAACTATTACGGTAACGCCCATGCGTAGCTCTAGCGAGCTCCTGGCCAGTATCTTCTGGGGCGTCGTTGCGGGCATTACCTCTTTCTCGCGAAGCCTATGAGCATACCGTATAAGCGCAGTCTTGATTGCTTCAAGGGAAGCTGAGGCACCCGCCTCCTTCTCGACGAGGGGCTTTATCCTCCTCGCCGTCTCCGAGTAATTGGCTATGCCCCTGGCAAGGCACTCTTGGAGTATGGGGTCAGTATCAACTATCCTCCTAACTATAACAGAGAGACGATGCTCCACGATACACTTCCCTGGCCACAACTAGTGCGCAAAGACCCATTTATTACTATTTATTAGTATTTAGAGTACTGAGCGGGTCGCTTGCTTTAACATATCGTGCTGCAGTTGCCCCGCCTAGGGCGTATAATGAGAGTTGTGCTTGCGTACTCGGGTGGACTCGATACATCGGCTATTCTCCTATTGCTTAGGGAGAAAGGTTACGAAGTCGTAACTGTTACGGTCGATGTTGGGCAAGAGGAGGATCTAGTAGGTGTTGAAGAGCGGGCCTATAAGCTCGGCGCAGTAAAACACTACACTATTAAAGCTGTAAAGGAGTTCGCAGAGAACTATATCAGCAAAGCAATCAAGGCTAATGCATTATATGAGGATAAGTACCCACTAGGAACAGCACTAGCTAGACCGCTAATAGCGCAGAAAGTAGCTGAAATAGCCAAGAGGGAGGGAGCAGAAGCAGTTGCCCACGGCTGCACGTCTAAGGGCAACGACCAGGTACGCTTTGACCTAGTCCTCAGATACTATCTAGGAGACGACGTAAAGATAATCGCCCCGGTACGCGAGCTAGGCCTCACTAGGGCTGCTTCAGCCGAGATCCTGAGAAGACATGGATTTGAGCCGCTAGGTATCCACAAGAAATATAGCGTTGACGAGAACCTCTGGTCTAGGAGTGTTGAGGGAGGCGTGCTAGACGATCCGGCTACACCACCACCCGAGGAAGTGTTTGCCTGGACTGTTTCACTCGAGAAGGCTCCTAACGAGCCACTTGTCCTCAATATAGATTTTAAGAAAGGAGTACCCGTGCGTATTAATAACGAGAAGATGGGGCTAGAGGAGATAGTAAGCTTACTTAATAGGCTAGTAGGGCTTCACGGCTATGGCAGGATAGACCATATAGAAAATAGAGTTATTGGGCTAAAGAGCCGGGAAGTCTACGAGGCACCCGCTGCGCTAACACTTATCGAGGCTCACCGGGATCTCGAGAAGCTGGTCTATACGCCTCGAGAGCTACGATTTAAGAAGCTTCTAGACGAGCAGTGGAGCGACCTAGTATATCAAGGCCTATGGATAGAGCCTCTGCGTCTAGTAATAGAGAGGGCCATAGATGAGCTCAACAAGTGGGTAACTGGTGAGGTTACAGTCAAAATCTATAAGGGCTCCCTCACCATTATAGGGAGGAATAGCGAGTATACTAGCTATGATAAGAGCCTCATCGATTACGATAAAGGCTGGTACCCCTCAAGCAAAGAAGCCGAGGGATTTATAAAGATATGGGGCCTACATAGCCTCGCTGCTATAAGAGCTAGGGGGCTCTAAGGAGGGTGAGAACGTTTTGAGAAGCAGTGCAAGCCATGCCGAGATACAGGGAGATAACTGGTATAGATGGCGAAGGCCTAGTATATAAGTACACTTCTAGCATAGAGCACGATAAGGCTATAGAGAGACATGTTGCTTTTATCCTAGCCGCTCATCTCGCCCACTTGTACGAGAAGGGGCTTGTTCCGCGTAACATTGTCTGCGAGCTAGCACCAGTTCTACTCGATATGGTGAGAAAAGGCAACTATATAAGGAAGGGGTTCGAGGACGTATTTGAGGCCGCTGAAGCCTACCTAGAGGAAAGGGCTGGAGATGCTGCCAGGTTCTTATGGATTGGTAGGAGTAGGAACGACCACGTCTCTGCAGCCCTCCGGATATATACGGCTGAAAAGCTAATAGATTTGCTACGCGGCTTACTCGCTACTAGACGCGCCCTGATAGGGCTCGCTTCCCAACAAGGAAGGATTCCAATAATCTTACATACACATCAACAGCCTAGCCAAGTCGGTACAGTGGCTTGCCTTGCCCTTAGCTGGGAGAAGGCGCTTAGCTCTATAACACAGCTAGTATTCTCTGTTCTCGAGCTGGTAATGCGCTCTCCTCTAGGAATGGGCGCGGGTGCTGGAACCTTTGCGCCACTAGACCCTGAGCGCTTAGCAGAGCTAGCTGGTCTGGGCCCAGTGCTTCCAGCTCCCTATGCAGTCGGAAGTAGGCTTGACCTAGTAGCAGTTGTTCTCGTAGCCTCCTTGTTCCTAGCCGAGGCATCGAGGATAGCTGGGGACTTGATTCATTACTCCTCCCCCTATCTAGGGGCTCTAAGGATACCAGATGAGCACGTCGCTACTAGTAGTGCTATGCCGCATAAGAGGAACCCTGTAACCCTCGAGGTTCTTCGAGCAAGAGCAGCTAGGGTGGCCGGGTATGCAGTAGGGGCTCTCGCAATAATGCATGGCCTCCCCTATACCTATAATCTTGACCTACAAGAGGCTAATCTACTGCTCTACAACTCTCTCCGAGACGCTATTGAGGCCACGAGAGTCTTAGCTGACGTATTCAAGGGTATGAGCTTTAATGAGGAGAGACTAAGGGAGCTAATTAAGACATACGCTCCGGTCAGCGTAGAGCTAGCTGAGGCCTTAGCTCTTAGAAAGGGCAAGGCTTTTAGGGAGACGTACGCCGAGATTGCAAAGCTTCTCCGAACGAAGTCTCTACGCGAACTCGCAGAGGAATTACTAGGCCCTAACTGGGTTAACAAAGTCATTGAGTTAAGGCAGACAGGGTGTGGAAGCTCTGTGAATCTCGGCAGAGTTGAAGCAGGTATAGCTCTTGACGAGGAGCAAGTCTCCAGACTTGCTGCAAAGCTAGAGGCGGCTAGGAAGAGAATTGAGGGGCTCCTAGAAGAGGTGAAGAACGCTTGTACCAAGGCATAAAGAGGATTTATCGATACCCGTTCCTCCGCTGCCCACACGATCTCTGCGCCCGTCTCCTCCTCGCTAATGGGCTTGGGTTCGAGGGCTGCGGGTTTGGTGCCATGGGTACTGCCATCGGCGAGGCTGTGTTTACGACAGCCATGACAGGGTATCCGGAGAGCCTCACCGATCCAAGCTATAGAGGCCAGATACTAGTAGAAACACACCCGATGATGGGTAACTATGGGGTACCTAGCCCCTCGAGGAGGTATGCTGGCATACCGCTAGACTACGAATCCGATAGGGTTCAGGTAGAGGGCTTCGTCGTAGCCGAGCTACCAGCACCAAGCCATCATGCTTCAGTCATGAGCCTTGATGAATGGCTTAGAAAGGAGAAGGTACCAGGCATATACCGTGTAGATACAAGGCTGCTTGTAAGGATTCTTCGCGAACACGGCGTCCTCATGGCTGCTCTCGCTGTGTTTCCATGCAAAGAGCCCGTAGCATGGGATGAGCTAGCGAGGCTTCTCAGAGAGAGCAGGAGTTATGACGAGAGGGTATTAGCCCTCGAGGTATCGCCAAGAAAACCCATAATCCATGACCCGCCTCATGGCGTGAAGGCGAGGGTGTCGATGCTCGATTGTGGAGTAAAGTATGGTATTCTGAGAAGGCTCCTAGAGAGAGGGATAAGTGTTACTAGATACCCGTGCGATACCCCTGCCGACGAGCTACTTGATGGCTACGAGGGAGTAATTCTAAGCAATGGACCCGGCAATCCGTCTCTCCTGAAAAAACAAACCGAGGTAGCTGCACAAGTAGCTACTAGCGGTAAGCCCGTCCTAGCTATTTGTCTTGGAATGCAGCTACTCAGCATAGGTCTAGGAGCTAAGGCGTATAAGCTACCATACGGTCATCGAGGAATTAATAAGCCGGTAGTAGAGCTGGGCACCGGGAAATGTTATATAACTACCCACAACCACGGCTACGCAATTGACCCCGATAGTTTAGAAGGTACCGGGCTACTTCCGTGGTTCACACAACCTGACGACGGAACCCTTGAGGGCGTTAAATCGAAAGACGGGCTTATCCTAGCTACACAATTCCATCCCGAAGCTGGGCCTGGCCCCTGGGATACCACATGGATATTCGATGAGTTCCTCAAGCTAATCCAAAAGACTAAGGATTGGTGACGCGTTATTGCCGAGAAGAATAGATGTAAGGAAAGTATTGGTACTCGGAAGCGGCTCTATCAAGATAGCTGAGGCAGCTGAGTTCGATTATAGTGGGAGCCAGGCGCTGAGAGCCCTGAGGGAGGAAGGTATCGAAACTGTACTCGTTAACCCCAACATCGCCACGATTCAGACCAGCTATAGGCTGGCTGACCACGTTTACCTAGGCCCGTTAAAGCTTTGGTTCCTTGAGAAAGTCATAGAGAGGGAGAGGCCAGATGGTATCCTTCTCGGGTTTGGCGGCCAGACAGCCCTAAGTCTCGGGGTAGAGCTACATAGGCAGGGCGTGCTTAGGCGGTATGGCGTACGCGTCCTAGGCACGCCTATCGAGGGGATAGAGGCAGCTCTTAGCCGGTCACTATTCAGGAAAACCATGGAGAAGCACGGCCTGCCCATACTCCCTAGCGGGGCCGCCTATAGCCCCGAGGAAGCCATCAGTGTTGCTAGGAGCATTGGGTACCCGGTAATAGTGAGGGTTAGCTTCAACCTCGGTGGGGGAGGGAGTTTTATCGCGTGGAGCGAAGAGGAGCTAGCGAAGCGCATCGATAAAGCATTCGCATCTAGTGGTATAAGAGAGGTTCTTGTCGAGAAGTACCTACACCACTGGAAGGAGATAGAGTTTGAGGTAGTAAGAGACCAGTACGGTAATGCTGCTGCTGTCGCCTGTCTCGAGAACCTTGACCCCATGGGGGTGCATACAGGCGACTCGGTGGTAATTGCTCCCTGCCAGACACTCGTCGACCAAGAATACCAGTTGCTCAGAGAGGCCTCGCTACGCGTAGCAGAGGCTATCGGGCTTGTCGGCGAGTGTAATGTACAACTTGCCCTCAGCCCAAGGAATAGCTGGGACTACTACGTAATAGAGACTAATCCCAGGATGAGCAGGAGTAGTGCACTGGCGAGCAAGGCCACAGGGTATCCGCTAGCCTATATCGCTGCCAAGCTCGCGCTCGGTTATCGCCTACACGAGCTAATTAACCGAGTAACGGGGAAGACGTGTGCATGCTTCGAGCCAAGCCTCGACTATGTAGCTGTCAAGATGCCTCGCTGGGATCTCCAGAAATTCGAGGGGGCCGATAAGAGCATTGGAAGCGAGATGAAGAGCATAGGAGAGGTAATGGCCATTGGTAGGAATGTTGCAGAGGCTCTCCAGAAGGCTATAAGGATGCTAGACATAGGTGAGCCAGGGCTCGTTGCTGGCCCCACCTACGAGGATAACATGAGCCTAGAAGAAGTAATGGAGAAGCTGAGGAAGAGAGAGCCATACTGGCCATTATACGTAGCTAAAGCTCTTCGGCTAAGAGCGAGCCCCGACGAGATACACGAAGCAACCGGTATAGACAAGTATTTTATCAATGAGATAAAAAAGGTCGTTGATTTAGCAGAAGAGCTAAGATCTCGGGTTCCCAGCGACCCTGGTTTCGCGGAGCTAGTTGCGGAGGCTAAGCGGCTCGGGTTTAGTGACGAGCAAATAGCCCTCCTTACCGGGGTTAGTGAGGATGCTGTCAGAGAGCTTAGGAGGAGGATTATTGGTAGAGCTCGTGTACGTAAAATAGATACCCTTGCTGCTGAGTGGCCTGCAGAGACAAACTACCTCTACACAACCTATAACGCTTATGATGACGAGGCTCTGGGTGATACTGGGGAGAAGATATTAGTCCTTGGAGCCGGTGTTTTCCGAATAGGTGTATCGATCGAGTTCGACTGGGTAGTGACAACGTTCTCCGAGGAGGCGAGGAAGCTAGGGTATAGGGTAATTGTGCTCAATTATAATCCGGAGACGGTCTCCACCGACTGGGATGTAAACGATAAGCTTTACTTCGAGGAGATAAGTGTGGAGCGTGTCCTAGACATATATGAGGCCGAGAAACCAGTTGGTGTCGTAGCGTTCCTCGGAGGTCAGTTGTCAAACAACATTGCTAAGAGGCTAGAAGAACTAGGAGTGCGGTTACTCGGTACCCCGGGGGAGAGTGTACATTGGGCTGAGAACAGGGCTTTGTTCTCGCAACTACTTGAGGAACTAGGTATTAGGCAACCCCCCTGGATCGCTGCAACAAGTATAGAGGATGTGATGGGGTTTGCAGAGGAATACAGCTATCCCGTCCTTGTGCGCCCAAGCTACGTGCTAAGTGGGGCCGCTATGAATATAGCTTATTCACCTAGCGAGCTAAGAGAGTATTTGGTGCGAGCAACAAGGGTGTCGCCACGGTATCCAGTAGTCGTCTCCAGGGTTATCGAGAACGCTATTGAGGCAGAGATAGACGCTGTTGGGGACGGTAAGACAGCTATAGGGGCGGTAATAGAACACGTTGAGCCTGGTGGTGTGCATAGCGGAGACTCGACAATGGTTATCCCCTGGTTTAGGCTAAACGACTCAGCGGTTAGAGAGATGACTAAGATAGCTACTACTCTTAACGAGGTCTTGTCGATAAAAGGGCCTTTCAACATACAGTTCCTGGTAAAGGGCGGCGACATATACGTTGTCGAGCTTAATCTACGAGCGAGTAGGTCGATGCCCTTCACTAGCAAGGTGACCGGCTTTAACCTTGCAAAGGCCGCGGCACAAGCCTCTCTGCTGGGAAGCCTAGACGTGGACGAGGAGTTTAAACTACTACGGCCTAGGAGCTACTATGGCGTTAAGACGCCACAGTTTAGCTGGAAGAGGATAAGGAGCGCCTATCCTGGGCTAGGCCCCGAAATGAAGAGCACCGGGGAAGTAGCAGCCCTCGGGAGAACCCTAGAGGAGGCTCTGCTCAAGAGCTGGCTAAGCGCCGAAGGCAACAAATACCCCGCAAAAGACAAAATAATTCTCATCTACAACCCGCTCACTAGAAAAGACAAGGCCCTTGAACGTGCTGCTAGACTCCTCTCCAGCGCAGAGTTCAATACCCATACCATTGAGGGCATGGAGGTAAGAGGCCTTACAAGTCTAGGCTATGAGGACGCAGTACGCCTCATAAGAGCTGGGCGAGTAGACCTCGTAGTAACCACCGGCTATGCACCTAGAAGAGACTACGAGATTAGGAGAACAGCCGTTGATTTCAATGCCCCGCTGGTTCTAGATTCCTGGCTAGGCGAGCTACTAGCTCGGGCCATGGCCTTGCTAAGCCCTTATGAGTTAGAAGTTAGAGAGCTCCGAGACTATTATCTCGAGGAATAAAATGGCTAGGGAAGCTGTCCCTCTCTAGGTCTTCCTTGGCTCCTTGCCCCGCAATCTTCTCCACAACTTCCAGCCATCGGTAGCAAGTCTTAGTACTATACTCGCTAGTACCTCTC
>JBEVCE010000031.1:0-3430 GCA_040514295.1 Pyrodictiaceae archaeon
CTCTAGGGCCTTAGGCATCTGTATGGGCGAATATCATCATATCCTGGACTCCTAGAATCCAGGAGTGGAACTCGTCTTAGCCTCCCTGTGTTGGTATAGAGGGCAGATACTTCCTTAAAGAGGTGGTCATATCTTCTTCACCTCTATTATCCCTGGTGATCCTAGCATTTTTCGTGGTGTCATTATATGTCTGTGTTGTCCCCTTTAGAATAACGGGTTCTCGTTAATAAGTGATGTACTTTGTGGCTTTCTAGGAGGTATACCCTCTTTAACTGCTTTAGGCTTTCCACCAGGTATTGTAGGTTCTAATGAGCTTAGCGAAGGAGGCTCTGCTAACTATAATTAAGTAACGGCTCCCTGAATGATGCTGAGAGGACTCCCTATAGAGCTTGAGAGGTTAGGTGGTGAAGTAGTGGAGGTTGCTAGTATTATGTTTGAATAGAACTATGACTCTACAAGCTTGCCGGTGAGCGTACTTGGAACCATAGGGACCATGTCTAGCACTATGGCTGCTAGTGACGTATCCTCCCTTGTTGTAAGCTTGTTCGGCAACATCACTAAGTTTGTCGGCGGCCAAGTTTTCCAGCAAATATCTTTCTGCCCACAGTATAGAATACTCTACCTGCCCCGTGTAATAGTATGCTTGTCTTCGAGAAATCCCAGCCCCACTTGGTGTAGAGATCCTCTCTAACCAACGTCCTCAATACCTCGAAGACATAGATCCTGGTCTCCCCCACATCCATCTTGTTTAACACTCGTGCCTCGATGGACGCTATTGCGTCGGCCCATCGAGGCACACCTATCGTTTCACTATCCTCTAGCTTAAGGCTAAACATCGATATCTTATCTACATTTTCGCCACTAGTCGTGCCTAAAGCATAGACTATGTCAGCCTGGCCTGAATGAGGGATGTTTATAGTAGCCTCTGGATGATGTTCAAGGCACTTAAAGGTATAAGTTTCTCTATAGATGGACACGGCTATCGTAGGCGGCTCTTCCGAGACTGGCATGTTCCATGATGCTGGCATGGCATTGTACTTGTTATTTGGACATTTGGTTATCAAGACTATGGTGGGAGCTGGGTGGAGCACGTAGTAAAACTTCTCTCTCGGCCCAAGAGGTCTTAGAGGAGAGGCTTCCAAGCCTTGCACCCCGGGGTGTTAAGTAAATTGATAACGGTACACGTTATTAGGGCTCAGCCCGAAATCTAGCCATAATGGCGGTAACTGATGGGAGTCAACCTCCGGGATATTATACCTACGTCAGCTATACATGAGACTAGTCTTCAAGAACTCAAGTGGAAGGTTGTTGCGATAGATGCTTATAATGCACTATACCAGTTCCTTGCTGCCATAAGACAGCCCGATGGTACACCCTTGATGGATAGTAAGGGTAGGGTTACTAGTCACTTGAGCGGCCTCTTCTATAGAACTATAAACCTCCTTGAAAACGGTATTAAGGTTGTCTATGTGTTCGATGGTAAGCCTCCAGAGCTGAAGCAGATTGAGATAGAAAGGCGTAAGAAGGTTAAGAGCGAGGCTGCTAGAAAGTATGAGGAGGCTCTTAAAAGAGGAGACATGGAGGCTGCTAGAAGATATGCCCAGATGTCTTCGAAGTTGACAGAAGATATGGTTAGTGAGGCTAAGAGGCTTCTCGAGGCAATGGGTGTCCCCTATGTACAGGCCCCAGCTGAAGGTGAGGCTCAAGCAGCTTACATGGCCTCAAAGGGTGATGCGTGGGCTGCAGCTAGTCAAGACTATGACTCTCTCCTCTTTGGTGCTCCTAGGCTTGTAAGAAACCTAACGCTAGCTAGTAAGAGGAAGTTACCTAGGAAGGATGTATACGTGGAAGTCAAGCCTGAGATAATAATTCTCGAGGAACTATTAAAAAGCTTGGGGATAACGAGAGAGCAGCTAATAGTATTGGGCATAATAGTCGGTACAGACTATAATCCTGAGGGGGTCAGAGGCATAGGCCCTAAGACAGCACTAAAAATGGTGAAGGCTCATCGTGACCCTCTTAAGGCCTTGAAGAGTCTACCGCGCTCAGAGTTCCCGGTAGAGCCGGAGAAGATCTACGAGTACTTCCTGAATCCTCCAGCTACTAGCAACTATAAACTAGAATGGAGGGAGCCTGACGAGGAGAGGATAGTGAGGATACTTGTAGACGAGCACGACTTCAGCATGGATAGAGTAAAGAATGCTGTAGAGAGGCTAAAGAAGGCCTACCGGGAGCACTTCCGAGGAAAGCAAACAGGCCTAGACTTTTGGCTTAGAAGGAAATAAGCCGGTTCTCCGGGCTAGAGCTGGTAGTGATCCTCCTTCCACCCATACTCGCCTATAAGGGGGACAAAGAGGCAGGGCGTCCCCCTATGCTTTACGAGCCCCTTCCCCGTTTTTTCGACCACGTAGAGGTACTGGAGGAAGCTATCACCAACAGGTATGACAAGGCGCCCACCAATTCTCAGCTGCTCTACAAGCGGTTTAGGTATATCAGGAGCTGCAGCAGTAACTATGATCCTATCGTATGGCGCCTCCTTGGGATAACCCTTAGTACCATCACCTACTATTACTGTTACCCTATCGGAGTACCCGGCTTTCTCTAGGTTTCTCCTCGCAAACTCAGCCAGCTCTCTAATCCTCTCAATGCTATATACATGTCCCCTCCTACTAGACCCCCTAGGAGCAACAATCTCAGCTATAACAGCAGCATGATAACCTGAACCAGTACCTACCTCAAGCACCTTCATGCCGGGCTCAAGTCTAGCTTCCTCGCACATTAACGCCACCATATGTGGAGCACTAATTGTCTGGCCGTAACCTATCGGTAGAGGCCTATCCTCATAAGCATAGTCGCGGTATTCTTCAGGTACAAAACACTCGCGAGGGACACTGAGCATGGCTCTACGAACAATCTCAGACCTAATAATCCCCTCCCTCACAAGCTTCTCAACAAGCCTCCTCCTCTTCTCCACAAACCTCAGTTCGCCGCAATCAGACATACTCACTATCCCCTGTAAGCCCCTCCATAAGAGAAAGCAGCTTAGACCTTATATCGCTAAAGACTTAAAGGGCTATTAAGCAAAGCAAGCTTAAAATACGTGGAGAGTATCGGCAAATCTATTACACGGATGTCTAGTGGGCCCGTAGCTCAGCCAGGATAGAGCGCCGGCCTCCTAAGCCGGTGGTCCCGGGTTCAAATCCCGGCGGGCCCGCCACACGAGTCTTCTCCATTACATCTTCTTAACCAATGGCTGTACCTCTCTCCTCATCCTCGGCTTAAGTAGATAATCTTTAATTCATAGGGATGCTAATGTGTTTGGGAGTAGTGTCAGGTACGTCTCTAAAGGGCTTGAAGACAAATCTCAAATATATTTAAAGCTTAATAGGCTCTGCTTATAGCTGAGCTCCCTAGCACGAGTAGCTTAATG
>JBEVCE010000032.1:0-13160 GCA_040514295.1 Pyrodictiaceae archaeon
GCTCCGGTGAACCAAATTATCCTTTACCCTTCCCTTCTCACACTTGTTTACATCCACTTTACAAGTAAAATATTTATTGTATTGGCATAAGTGTTTCACTTAGGAAGGGCTTAAAGGTGCTCCTAGGAGGCTGGTAAGATGGGAATTACAACGCTGGTCATAATAATAGGCCTCTTGATATACCTAGCCGCATACTTTACTCATGGAAAGTATCTAGAAAAGTATGTGGCTAAGGCGGATCCCTCACGCGAAACACCGGCTAAGAGGCTATACGATGGAGTAGACTATGTCCCAGCGAATAAGTATGTTCTCTACGGGCATCACTTCGCGAGCATAGCTGGCGCAGGTCCTATAGTAGGGCCTGCACTTGCGCTTGGATGGGGGTGGCTGCCAACACTCCTATGGGTGTGGTTCGGCAACATCTTCATAGGAGTTGTCCACGACTATCTATCGCTCATGAGTTCTGTGAGGTATGATGGAAGGAGTATTGCATGGGTATCAGGTAGGCTGATGAGTAGGAGGGCCTTCTACGCGTTTAACGCCTACATATGGTTTTCGCTACTGCTCGTAGTAGCAGTATTCATGGTCGTTATAGCGGTTCTCTTCAGCAGGATACCTGGTAGTGCGACAGCCGCATTACTACTCATAGGGATAGCCGTCGTAACAGGCCTACTAATGTATAGGACTAGGCTAGGATTTAGGGGTGGCACAATAGTAGGCGTCATACTAGTAGCTCTTGCCGTTATAACGGGCATGTATGCGCCTACGCCTCTCTCATACCACGACTGGGTGGTCATACTAGCCATCTACAGTATAATTGCGGCTTCAATCCCTGTTTGGATCCTACTACAGCCTAGAGACTACTTGAACGCCTACATACTATGGGCTAGCCTAGCTATAGGTGGCTCCGCGGCTATAGTAGCGTTTAGGGGTATGGAGTTACCAGCAGTAACATCGCTACTAGCAGCTAAGGTTGTCGGCGGCCAGCCATCACCATTCTGGCCTACAATACCGCTGGTTGTGGCTTGTGGCGCTCTATCAGGCTTCCACAGCCTAGTAGGTTCAGGGACCTCGTCCAAGCAGCTAGCCAATGAAGCTGATGGACTGCTCGTCGGCTATGGGGGGATGCTCACCGAGGGCTTCCTCTCGACAATGGTTATAGCTTTACTAGGCTCATTCGCTTTCGAAGCCCTCGTTAAAGCCGGGCTTCCATTGTCCCAAGCCCAGGTGCTAGCCAACCCCGCCCAGGCCGCAGCATTATGGACTAGTATTCTGGGCAAATACAAGTGGTTCACCATAATACCCTACTCTTATGCTGCTGCAACCGAGACGGTCTTCGGGCTACCCTTTGAAGCTATGGCCGTTTTCGCATCGCTATGGATTACTGGATTCGCGTTAACAACCCTGGACACCGCTACAAGGCTTGGGAGGTTCGCGTGGCAGGAGCTAATGACACCGCTCAGGGATAGGGCCCCCTCAGCATACAAGGTGCTGGCTAATAGGTGGCTAGCCTCGATAATAATCGTCGTGCTAGCTGTAGCCCTGGCCTGGGGCGCAGCCTGGAAGGTGCTATGGCCAGCCTTTTCGGGAATGAACCAGCTACTAGCCTCCCTAGCACTAATGACTGTCGCACTATGGGCTATTAAGGTCCAGAGGACAACAGCCCTAGGTAGGGGGCTAACACTCGCACCAGCATTCTTCCTATGGATAACTGTCACCGTGGCTCTAATCTGGTATGAAGCCGTAGTAGTACCAGCAACTATTGCTAAGAACCCTGTAACAGGCTATACTGTAGGCATAATTACCGGCATAGGGCTTATACTAAACATAATGCTGCTAGTAGACTTCCTCATAGCTATTAGAAGGCCTACAACACCGGCCTAGACAGGCCAACCCCCTCCCCCACCACGTTTTTTACCCCTCCTAAGCGAATCCCGAGGCCTTCCAACAATCTTGTCCAAGCCAGGACCTATGCTCGCCGGGCAGGCCGTAACCCCCTCAGCAGAGCAGAAAACGCTTCGCCCACGAAAAATGAAAATACTGGTATAATCTCCTAACTACGACAAGGTGCAGATTTGTGTTCTCTAAAAGATTTCGAGTCAAAGGCTGAGGAGGCATACGAGATCGAGTCAAAGGCCCTGAATACATACACCTTCGGGCTATCAAGGCTGAGGTTCTTTGCAGCCCTTACCCCCGATCTAGAAGAGGCAATAGCCAATATAGCTGTTGAAACCCTTATCCATAAATACCTGGTAAAGGCTCTTCTCGACGCACTACGTGAAACGAGTAGGATGAGGACAGCCCTTTCCGAGCTAAAGGAGAGGATAGAGAAAATAGAGGTAGAGGAGCAGAGCAAGACACTACTAAAAAGGTTCATCGAGCAACACCTTGACATAGAGAAGCACATGGTAGAGCTCTACAAGGAGCTAGCCAAGGCCTCCAAGCACCCTCTTATAAGAAAGGTCGCTGAAATACTTGCAGAAAACGAGGAGCAACACCATGCAGCACTAAGGGAGCTACTAGAAAAGCTCAAATAGAGGTAAACACCAGGTCTCCCAGCTCCCACTACCGCAACCCAGCTTTCCCCCCTTCAACCTCCCTCATAGCACCATCCACACAGGGGGTGAGGACCCTACCCTCTAAAGCCCCCCAGGCCTCCTATAGAGGGGTAACCTAGGTTCTCCGAAAAGAGCCTCCGAGACCATCAGAACTGCTAAGTACTTAAGGCTAGTGGAGAAAGAACTAGCTACACTATAAACTAATTTAGCTAAGCGGATTTATTCTTGGCTGTAAAGTATTGTGAAAACAGTATGTAGTTGTAGCTTTTCCTTTAAGCATTCGCCAAGCAAGCCAAGAATCTTACTGGGAGCCATTATTGTAGCGTATCTCTACATCATTAGGAAGCTTATCTTGCTAGGCGTCCTTTTACGTCTAGAGCCTTAGTTTAAGAAGTGACTTGGCGTAACCTCCTAAACTTACTACTTGAATCCCCAAATTCTTCTCCTTGCCGTAGAATCTCTTAATATACCGTCTATGGATCCCTCATAGACTATTTCTCCTCTATCTATACCATAGGCCTTATCTACTATGCTGGCTACCCTCTTAACGTTTCCAGGCTCTGTAATTAGCATGCCAACACCTTCTTGTCTCACTTCCTTTAAGGCTTCTATGACTCTTGCCACAGCCTTGGGGGCTAAGCCCTCTAGGGGCTCATCGAGTAAGAGTATTCTAGGCCTTCTTACAAGAGCTCTTGCTATTGCAAGCATTTGCTGTTCTCCACCACTAAGGTAGCCTGCTAACCTATTCCTAAGCTTCTTAAGCTCAGGAAATATCCCGTATATCCATTCAATAAGGTCTTCTGGAACTCTACCTCCATACACAACCTCCAAGTTCTCTTCTACAGTTAAGTCAGGGAATACTATTCGACCCTGAGGCACGTAGCCTATACCATGCCCTGCAATATCATGAGGCTTAAGCTTCGTGACATCTAGTGTATGGTTATTTACTTTAAGTCTTATACTGCCCTTGTAGGGCTTCACAATAGATAGTAAGGTTCTAATTAACGTAGTCTTTCCTGCACCATTCCTCCCAATTAATGCGACGCCCTCGCCCTCAGAAATACTAATACTAACACCCCTCAAGACCTCAATCCCTCCAAGCTTCACCCACACATCCCTAGCTTCAAGCCTCATTAGCAGCCCCCCACTACTTCCCAAGATAGAGAGCTTTTACTTTCTCATCTCTTTGAACACTCTCTGGACTACCTTCTGCTAATATCCTACCCTCATACATCACGATGACCCTGTCAGAAACGTTAAACACGACATCCAAATCATGTTCAACAATGATTATTGATATTCCTAAGTCCTTTCTAAGTTTTTTGACAACGTCCATTACAAGGTCTTTTTCTGAAACGCTAAGGCCCGCTGTAGGCTCATCAAGCAACAGCAGCTTAGGCTCTAAAGCGAGAGCTAAGATTACGTCAAGAAGCTTCTTCTCTCCGTGACTCAAATCCCTAGCCTCATAATAAGCCTTACTACTAAGTCCCACGTAGCTAAGGAGGCTCCATGCCTTCTCCTCAATATCTCTCAAGCCATAGTATCCGCGGATAGCGAAGTAGCCCCTCTTTCTCCTAATAAGTGCTGCCCTTACATTGTCTATTACGGTCATATTTAGAAAGATTCTTGGTGTTTGAAAAGCCTTAGCTACACCAACACTCACTAGTTTCCTAGCAGGCCACCCGGTTACATCAAAGAGCCGACCACCTATATTAAGGAGAACACGGCCAGCATCAGGTTTAAGGACGCCAGACAAGATGTTTAGAAGCGTGGTCTTACCTGCACCATTAGGACCTACAATACCTACTATCTCGGCATAGCCTAGAGCTAGACTAACACCGTCAACAGCTCTTACCCCACCAAAATACTTCTTAAGGTTCTCCGCAACAAGTAGTTCACGCTTCTCCATGCCCTAGCTCACCGAGGCGTATTGCCTTCAAATATCTCTCAAGAACAGCCCCAAGTACGCCTTGGGGGAGGGCATAGATTAGCACGGCCAGAGCAAGCCCCATAGCAAACAGCCAGTACTCGGTTAGATCCATAGCATAATCTCTTAAGAAGACATATACTATTCCACCTATAAAGGGTCCCAGGAACACTCTGGTTCCGCCCAATATTGCCATGAATACTATCTCGGCACTAAACGTCCAATAGAGGCTTTCAGGTGTTATGGCCCCCTGTAGAGGAGAATATAATGAGCCTGCAATACCCGTAACAATACCACTTATTATAAAGCTTAGAAGCCTAAGCCTAGACACGTTGTACCCTAAAGCCTCGGCTCTAAAGGGATCGTCCCTTATCACTTGGAAGGCTAAGCCCAAAGGAGACCTAAGTAACATCCATAGGAGAACCAGGAGAGCCCCCGAGACCCCGACGACTAGATAGTAATAGCTGATTATACTGCCTAAGGGCCTAGGTATTCCATATAACCCTTCATCTCCTCCAGTAAGATCCCTATACTTCAGCACAATCGCATAGACGAGTTGACTGAAGGCTAGTGTTAGTATGGCAAAGTATATCTTTGTGTGTCTTAGGCTAAGATACCCTGTAACTACTGCCACGACTAAAACAAGTATTAAGGAGAGGAAGTAAGAGTAAAGGAAGCCTAGCCCAAGCTTTACGAGGCCTATAGCCACGCCATAGGCTCCAAGACCCCAGAACATTGCGTGTCCAAAGCTTAGGAGCCCAGTGTATCCAAACAGTATATTAAACCCCATTGCTGCAAGCCCGAAGAGGACGCCTACCGCTAGTAGCCTTGTATAGTATTGTCCTACAACTAGTGGTGCTGAAGACAGAAACGCTAAGACTACGACTATACTGTATAGGTGTAACCTCCACTCCCTACTAGTAGACAGCGTGATCACCCCCTCTCGACTTCTCTTCCGAAGAGCCCGGAGGGTTTTATGAGAAGCATTATTGCCGTGACAAGGTATATTAGTGCGACTTCTAGCATCGGATAAACAACAACCATTATTGTCCTAGCCGATGAGGCTATTAGTGCTCCTATGAGAGAGCCGCCTATACTCCCCATGCCACCTATTACTAGTACCGCGAAGGAAAGTACTAACGCGTCGGCGCCCATGCCGGGATAGGCTGTAAGTATGGGTGCTGCAGCAGCCCCTGCTAACCCGCTTAAGGCGGAGCCTAATGCAAAAGCTAGCACGAATAACCTACTTGTATTAATACCTAGGGCAGCTGCTACCTCGCTGTTAAAAGCCGCTGCCCTCAATTGTTTACCTATTGTTGTTGAAGAGAATAACCACCATAACCCCACAGCTGTTAAAAACCCTATGACTATGACCACGACCATGTAAGTTGGTACCTGATACAAGCCTAGCCTAATGTATCCCCCAGGTATGATTGTATAAGACTTATACTCTGGGCCCCAAATCATTTTCACAATATCATCGAGCATTAACATAATTGCAAAGGTGAAGAGCAACTGAAGTTCTTCAGGTTTATTGTAGAGGGGTCTTAGGAGGCCACGCTCAATAACAGCTCCTATAAGAGCTAAGCACGCTATAGAAAGAATAAAGCCGACAGCGAACCCGAGTGCTGTAGGCCCTACCCAGAGCATTGCCACGGTATAAGCTAAGTAGGCTCCTACCATATAGAATGCTCCGTGCGCCAAATTAAGTATTCTCATGATTCCATAGATTAGGCTAAGGCCTGAAGCTATCAAGAAAAGTATTGATGCGTAAAAAAGGGTGTTAATGGATTGAATAATAATATAGCTCGCATCCATACTAGCTGGCACCAAGACCGTTAGGCTGCTACTGCATGGCGTTTACCGGGCTAGTGTGCTTGAGTCTCAACCGCACTTGACATATGTCTTAAACGGTGGTGGTACCACCTTACCGAAGTCGAATATTTCTATGTCAGTCAGTATCGGATGATTATATCCTTTAGGCCTGCCTTTGGCAAGCTTACCCCAGTAGACATAATATACTCCTTGATGATCCTCGGGCCTAATGTACACGGGGCCCATCGGTCCAGCTACTGCTAGCCCTTCCAAGTATTTCACAATCTCTTCGGGTTCAGGCCACTTGCCCAGCTCAGCATAAGCCAGCTCTATAGCTGTCTTGACAGCGTAAAGCGCTGTATAACTTGTCCCTGCAACGTAGGGTGGGTACTCACCAGTCTTCGCTTTAAACTTCTCCACGAAAGTCTTGTTAAGCGAATAAACGTCGTGGGGTGGGTAGCCAAACCAGTACCTGCCGCTACCCCAAATGTCTGCACCACTTGTCGGTACATTCTCGTCGCCTATGGCCTTGAGAGTATCCGTGGCTCCCAGCATCGGGTTAAGATAAGCCTTTATGTTCTTGAAGAGCCCCTTGGAAACCGCCTGCTTGAAGAATGTCGCCGCGTCTCCGCCCCAGAGGGAGGAGAATACTATGTCCGGCTTCTCTGCTATTATCTTATCAATATAGCTGGTATAGTCTGTTGTTCCAAGTTTAACATATATGGGTTCAGCATACTCTACACCACTCATAAGCTCCTTAAGCCTCGACGAGAAAACCGTCCACGAGTCCCAGCCGTAAGCGTAGTCGGGTCCTATGCTTGCAACCTTCTTTATTCCCGGGTACATCTTGGCAACCAGCTCAGCTGCAGCAATATCAATAGGCTCCTCATACATACTTATCCTAAATATGTACTTCCGCTTGCCACACTCAGTAAGCTTGGGTGTTGCCGCATGCGTAACTATTAGCGGCACCCGGAGCTCCTGCTCAATAGTCTTTATAAGCTTAAGCGCGTCTCCACTACTATCAATGCCTATAAGGATTTCAGCCCCCTCCTCCTGGACAAGTTTAACAATGTTATCAATAACATGCTGTCTATCAGCTTCATCCTTACTTATAAGCTCTACCCTCCTGCCTAGGATCCCGCCCATAGAGTTTATCTCGTCCCTTGCAATCTCTAGGCTTGCCCCAGCCATTTTACCATAAGTGCCAAAAGGCCCTGTCATGAAATACATGAAGCCTATCTTCAATGGTTTTGAAGGAATACTTGCAGCAGGTTTACCAGCTTGTTTAATAGCAGTAGTTGTCACGGTAACTGTCTTGGTTATTGTAGGCTTAACTCTAACAGTTGAAGAACCTATAACGTAGCCTCCAGCAAGGCCCACAACAAGCCCAGCTACTCCTGCACCAATTATCTTAAGCGCATTTCTTCTACCTTCATCGACCATGCTATCACCAGCCTAAAGTACTCCCATTAAATAGATATACCACTCCAAAATAGCAGTGTTAGCTCGTAAGTATAAAAATCTTCTAATTTTATCCTAAAAGATCTCCAAATACTCCCAAATAACGAAGAATACAATAATATGGTCGAGGCCCAAGATTTGCATAAAGCCTTGCCCTGTATGCAAAAGCTTAGCTAAGAGAAGAGCAAAGCAGTATCCCGCCTACACTTATAACTAGCGCCACAATAGTAGGTTAGGAAGCTAATACGGTACTAGGCACTCCTACTAATCAACTAACAGAATAGAATGCATGCAGTGAATGCATATAATGCACAAGAGGCTGGTGGTAGGGGGCGGGCGAGCCTAGAGAAGCCTCCACGAGTGAGGGGGCGAGGATAGTAGTCTACCGTGCAAATAACCCGGTTATATGTGTAAGGAGTTCAGACATCATTATAACCTCCTTTGGGCTGGCTATTACTATGGCAGAGTAGTCCTTCAACACCCCTAGTACATCGTCACCAGGAGCAGCTAGCACATAGTCAGCATACTCCTTGCTAACTATTACTACTACTCTAGCAATACACTGCATGACAAAGAGTAGTCTAGTTCTACTCAGCAGCTCTGAAAGAAGCTTAATCATCTTCTCTAGAAGTGCTTGGCGAGACCTTAACTAGAAGTTATAATCTATATCGAGGAAATGGAAACAACCATCTGTTTCAATAATATTATCGGTTTCTTTAAATTCCGCTGGTATATCTTGCTGAAGAGAACTTTTTTATAGGCTCACGAAATCGCCTCACTTAGACCAGAGGTGAAGTATAGAGTGGGTGCATTCAGGGGTGTTTCGGGCAAAACAGCTGGAGCCATTATAGCGGTAGTAATCATTGCTATTATAGCAGCTATAGCTGCATTGTATATGGGTGGGGCAGGGCCAACGCCCACAACATCTAGCCCTACAGTTACGACAGCAACAAAGACCACGCAGGCTGTACAAACATACCAGGTTAAGATTCTTACAGGTAGCACTGCCGGAACATACTACCCCGTAGGTACGGCTTACGCGAAGCTCCTAAACAAGTATAGTAATGGGAGGATCACGGCTATAGCGCTTGAAGGCAAGGCTAGTGTAGGTAATATTAAGGATCTATGCCAGGGTCTCGCCCAGGCTGCTCTAGCACAAAACGATATATCCTACTACGCCTATCACGGCGTAGCGATCTCAGATTTCGAAGGAAACCCGCAAAAGTGTATAAGAGCGTTAGGCATCCTATACCCTGAAACCATACAGATAGTCGTACTCGCCGATAGCGGGATAAATAGCATACAGGATCTTGCTGGAAAGAAGGTTGCCGTAGGAGCACAGGGTAGCGGCACATACTGGAATGCAAGACAAATCCTCGAGGCTGCAGGCATATGGGACAAGATTATACCTGAATACAAGAAGTTTAGCGAGATAGTACAGGACCTTAAGCTAGGTAATATAGATGCAGCCTTCCTAACAGCCGGTATACCTACAAGCGCTGTCGAACAGCTAGCTGCAGAGGCTAAGATAAAGATACTACCAGTACCCGACGAGATATACAAGAAGCTTAAAGAGAAGTATCCCTTCTATATACAAGTAATTATCCCTAAGGGAACCTATGCTGGCCTCGACGAGGATGTAAAGACAGTAGCTGTTATGAGCATGCTCATAGTCCATAAGGATGTACCCGAGGATGTAGCATACCTTATGACAAAGATAATGTTTGAGCACGCAGATGAGCTAAAACAGGAAGTACAGAAGACGAGCGTCCAGTACATTAGCCTAGACCATGCTCTCCAAGGGCTTAGTATACCTCTACATCCCGGAGCCTACAAGTACTTCAAGGAGAAGGGCATACAAGTCCCCGACCAGTTTAAGCCTCCAAGCGGCGGGTAAGCACCCCATCCATCAAGGCCCTAGGTAAGGCTTTACGAGGTTAGCCCCCCTAATGGCCCTACAGGGCCTAGGACAAGCCAGGGCTCTACTAATACTGCTAGTACTTGTACTAGCACCTCTCACATCAATCTATTTTTTAGAACCTATTCCTATTGTACTAGTTAAGTGTAATAATAGTATGTTTACCGTACCTATACCCCCAAAAGGGGTTCTCGTAATCTATAACTGGACTCATAGCGTTGAAAAGACGCCTATAGTAGAATACTATAATGTTACTCCTGAGGGGATATGGCTCGTCAAAGCTCTAGCTAAAAGCTTTGGAGCAGGACACCCCTACTCAGCTGAAGAGCTTGGAGGAAGGTATAGCTTGGAGAACGGTTATATGGTTTATACAGCCCACTACTATATCGGCCCCCGGCTTGAGGCCATGGGACCCCACGAATATACCGCTATGGTTGTCATAGGGGCTCCGCTCAACGTAACGTGTAAAGGGGTCGACCACCTCATACTAGAGGTTGTAAATGCTAGTAGGGCTAGCTTACTGCTCGGTCTACGATAGCTCCCTAAATCCTTCCGCAAGGGTGGCCTCCATGGCCGGTGGAGAGGGGGAGGCACTATCACCCTTTACCGTTATGGCGATGAGGGCTAGGAAGGGCATTGTACGCTGGACTGTATTTGGACTAGCACTCTTCATAGCCCTTGTAGAAGTATTCTATGTGATGAATTTCCAGGGGACGCTCGTACAGTTCATGAGATCGCTAGGGCTCGGGGGGATCGCGGACTGGCTGCTCTTCCACACATCGATAAACGCTGATGTGGCCTACGCGCTTGTCCTAGCAGGGCTTGTAGCTGTAGGCTTCCTAATATTCCCCATCCGCAGACCACCCATGAAGGCTAGTGATACGGAGCTTAGAAGGTACATGGCTAAGTATATTGAGAAGGTGCCCTTCTACGACTATATTCTAGCAGTTCTCGGCTTCATAGCATTCCTCTACGTGGCGTGGCTCTACCCCAAGCTACTTGCAAGTGAGGGTGCGCTGCCTCCTGGATCCGAGACTGTGGCTGTACCCATAGCCATCCTAGGCTACATACTAATATTCGAGCTTACAAGGAGAACTGTAGGCCCTTGGCTAGTAATTGTCGTAACGGTGTTCCTCTTATACTATCTCAACTTCTGGGGCTTCAACCTGGTTAAATGGGCTAGCGACATGTTCTACTGGAAGAGCGGGTTCTTCAACATACCATACCAGGTCATGGCTATGTACGTTTTCGCGTTCCTGTTCTTCGGGACATTCCTTGAACGCATAGGTATAGGCGAGTACATTACAACCCTAATGCTAAGCCTTTTCGGTAAAAAGCCCGGGGGACCCGCAAAAGTAGCTATCGTTAGTAGCGGTTTTATGGGAATGCTTAGCGGCAGTAGTGTTGCCAACGTTTTCACCACTGGAACCTTCACTATCCCCCTCATGAAGCGTTCTGGCTTCCCACCCGAAGTCGCTGGAGCCGTAGAGGCGAGCGCTAGTACGGGGGGACAGATAATGCCCCCCATAATGGGGGCAGCAGCGTTCATAATGGCTGCTTATCTAGGTAGACCCTACAGCGATATCGTTATTGCAGGCTTCTTCCCCGCCTTTATATACTTTGCAAGCCTCTACTACTTCGTTGACCTAGAGGCTAAGAGGAGGGGGCTTAGAGGCCTAAAGGAGGAGGAGCTTCCACCCCTACGGCCACTCCTAAAGAAGATTTATCTTATAAGCCCTGTAGCCCTCATAACCCTGCTACTCGTTATGCACCTTCCTCCTCAACACTCTGTTGTAGCGAGCCTTAGCCTAGCACTAGTATCTGCGCTCTGGGCTACTAATAGCCCCTTGACAAGAAAGCTTGCCTATACGATCTCGCTTGTTATTGTCGGCTTAGTTGCTTTTAATGTTGGTATGAGACCCCTAGCAGCAATATACTTTACTGGTATAGCCTTCCTACTTCTTAGCGCCGCCCTCATAGTAGTACCATCATATAGGGGTTTTGCACGACTAATATATGAGTCTATAGAGCAGGCTGTACGCAATAGCATCCCAGTATTCATGGCCGCAGCGATGGCTGGTGTTGTGCAGGGGAGCCTTACAGGCACGGGGCTTAGCACCCAGATGGGCGAAAAACTCATAGAGATTGCTCATGGAAACCTCTACCTCCTGCTAATCTTCGCTGGCCTCATAAGCATTGTTGTGGGCATGGGTGTCCCCACAACAGCAAACTACGTTATTACAAGCCTGTTAAGCGCTACAGCCATAGCTAAGGCGGCTCAAACCCTTCTAGGCCACGATATATCTACAGCACTACTAGCCGCCCACATGTTCGTATTCTATTATGGGATACTAGCGGACGTAACGCCCCCCGTAGCCCTAGCGGCTTTCGCCGGCGCAACTGTAGCTAGAGCAGACTTTTGGAAGACAGGTGTAAACGCAACACGTATGGCCTTCACTAAGTATGTTTTACCGTTTGTTTTTGTGGTGGAGCCTTCGCTCCTCATACTACCCCTCCTTGAGGGTCATGGAGACCTTGAAGGACTCTTATGGGCTGTAGCAACACTTATAGCCGTAATAGTCTCGGCTAGCGCTGGTTTTGCAGGCTACCTTGGAGGACCAATAAACAACCCCATACTACGCATAGCGTTATCCATAGCAGGTATTGCAGCTGTCACCACGAACCCCTATGCAGTTTTAACAGCATATATCTTAACGGTCATAGCATACCTCGTTGCTAGGCGGAGCGGGAGAGGACAAAAAGAAGAACATGTAAAGGAATTCTTTACATCCAGGAGTGGGTTTTGGAGAAGCTTAAGGCCTTAGCTATCTCAAGCTAGCTACAATAGATCTTACTGGAGGCTCTATGGGCTACCTTCTAGCCGAGAGAGACCCTTCTATCCCTGTGGCTTCTAGCCTAGGATCCCTAGCAGTCATAGCGATAGAGGCTGTGGCTAGGAGAAAGCAGCTGAAGAGAGAATTGTCTTGGGATGAACTATACTATACTCTTGGGGAAATCAGCCTGGCATTCAGGGTTTCGCCGACCACAATATGTTTCAAGACCATCATATCTCTCCTGCCATTTTATGTTCCGCTATCCTTCCTGCCTAAGAACATCACCATGCTGTACCCCTAGCTTAGGGCTCAGCACGGCTATACTGGTAGCATCCTGCTGGACTACCTATACCCACTACTCCCGCTCGAAAAGACCTATTGAGGGGTAGAAACATTTAGGTATAGTTAATTATGATATTCTGTGTATGATTAGTTCTAGAGAATTCCTTATGATTGCGTGCCCGATTCTTCTCCTAAGCTCCTCGGCTTTTGTGAGGCCGAGCCTTAGGAGTATTGCCTTGATAGCCTTCTCAAGCGATTGCTGGAGCATGAAGGCAGCTTGAGGGTATAAGCCCTTCTCGAGAAGGGTTTTTGAAGCCTCGTAATCCTTTATCGCTACTTCAGCAAGCTTTACGGCCATAGCC
>JBEVCE010000033.1:0-3325 GCA_040514295.1 Pyrodictiaceae archaeon
TCCTCGACAGCCCTCTTAAGATGTAGCGCTACCACTCCGCCAGCATCAACCACGGTGGTGTAGCCAGCCTCGAGAGTCCTCTCGAGATCCCTTATAGCCCTTGCGACGAATACGCCAAATGGAGTTATGAGGCTCTCTTTTATGTAGTCTCCACTCCTAAACCCAGTATAATGTACATGCGCATCTACAAGGCCTGGTAGAATAGTATAACCTCTAAGCTCATAGGACTCAGCATCACTGGGAGCCTCAATAGAGCCAGGAGAACCTACACTAACTATCCTTGAACCATTAAACACGACACAACCATTCTCAACAATCTCTCTACCATCAAAAAGTCTTGAACCACAAATCTTGATAGGCCTAGACTGTGGAGGCATAGATAGACGCCACCCCGGCCTCATAGAAGGACTTCAAAGACCCGAAGCCACCCACTAAGACCAGCTAAGCTAGTCCTATTAAAAGAGAAGCCTAGTGGGGATGTTAATGTATGGAGAAACTCTCATGGAGCACGCATGGGGCCTCCTACCAGTATTGCTCTCTTCAGGGATGGGGAAGGACTAGCCGCACCCATCCCTTCGGAAGAGATGGTGTAGGCAGGGAATAGCAGTAGGAGTGAAGCTAGGGATAAGAGTACCCAGCACAAGTAGGGAGGCTGCTACATCAGCTGCTCTAGTGAACCCAGGATTCGAGGCCGAGATGCCATAGCCCCTGGGTACCCGCGAGGCTTACGCACAAACTAGGGCTTATGGCCTCCTCTCTGATGCACAACTGGTCGAGGCCAGTGCAGCAGGAAGCTACCTAGTGCTAGATGTAGCCTTAGTACGGGTTAAGACTGACGTCATGGCATTTAGTGTGGAGTACGAGGCATTAATAAGTGGTAGGCTTAGTGGAGAACTAAGAAACTTTATAATGATAAATAAGTAGAGGTCTAGTGATGATGAGGTTAGGGGGATCGAGCCTCCCTAGTACTGGTCCCAGGACGGTCCATGGAACCCGTGATCTAGGGAGCGCGCCAACCCTTTATTGGGCTTAGCGAGGTAGGGGGCTCTTTGCCCTTTTATGATCTGGTCGTGGTAGGAGCTGGTGTTGTAGGGCTCTACGTGGCTTACACTGCCGCTACTAGGACCGAGCTTAGCGTAGCTGTTGTCGAGGCTCTGGATAAGCCTGGGTTGGGCGTCTCCTCGCGCTCAGCCAACGTAATTCACGTCCTACAACCACCCTTCAACAGTCTTAAGAGCAGGCTATGTCTTGAAGGAAATAGGCTCTATAGGGTCTACGCGGAGGAGCTTGGCTTCAGGTTGATCGAGACCAAGGCTATTCTAGCGGCAAGGGGGCTTCAGGGAAGGCTGGCTGCATGGATGGTGTCGAGGATTCTTGGTAGGATTCTTCCAAGAGACTTCAAAGTATATTATGCTAGTGGCGGCATCCTCCACGATATAGAGCCCATGCTATCCGACGATGTATCGGCTGGCGTTGTAGTTGAGGGCTATGCTATCGTGGACTACAAGGATCTTATAGATAGGCTCGCTAACGGCTTTAGAAGGCATGGCGAACTATATCTTGGTGAAGAGGTTAAGTCGATAAGAAGAGACGGTGAGGAGCTGGTTGTTGAGACTAGTACAGAGGAGCATAGAGCTAAGATAGTAGTTAACTCTGGTGGCCTCTATGCCGATGAGGTGGCTAGGAGGGCCGGCGACCCATACTATACTGTTAGGCCTATAAAAGGCGTCATGAGCTTACATAGCAGGCCTAGGCTTAGGACAATCGTCGCACCACTAGAGCTTAGGAGGGGTGAGACCAAGGGTGGGGGTGCTATACCACAGGCTTCCGGCATGCTCCTCCTAGGTCCTAATAACGCTGGCTATACAGTAAAGGATGACTACTCGTACACAGCTAGTGACCTAGAATGGCTTAGAGCCCGGTTTCAGCCCCTCCTAAGCCAGGAAATAAGTAGTGTCGAGAAGGTCGTAGTCGGACTAAGGCCAACGACTCCCCAGAGGGATTTCGTGATAGAATGGAGCCCCAGCGGTAAGAGAGTTATACACCTTATCGGCATAGAGTCTCCCGGCCTTACAGCAGCACCAGCTATAGCCTATAGGGTTTTAGGCATGATGGAGGAGAGAGGATACGTAAAAGGTTTAAGGGAGCCTGGCCCGTAGGCTCTCCATACACTCTCCCGCCTAGGGGTCTTATAGAGGCTATGGGGTCTTCTTAAACCCTTAATTAGGTCCTCATGCATGCATTTGTATGGTAGAGGGAGCACGTTATGCCTAGCCTCAAGCAGGTCTTTATAGCTACTAGGCCTTGGAGCTTCGTGATGACGATAATATCTATAGTGTTTGGTGCTAGCTATGCCTATTGGCTCACAAGCTCGATAGACCTAATGCTAGTCCTTGTAGCCCTAGTTGGCTCAGTGCTCCTGCATGCGGCAGTGAACGTCTGGAACGACTACTACGACTACAAGTATAGGTTTGATAGGCCGGGTGTAGGTACAGCCATATATAGGCCTCACCCCCTCATAGAAGGCTACATGACGCCAGGCCAGGTCATGGCTTTAGCCTCTGGCTCAGCCATTGCAGCCCTAGCCTTTGGAGCCTACATAGCTTTAGCTGGTAGGCCGCTTGCTATCCTCCTAGGGCTTCTAGGACTCCTCCTTGCATTCTTCTACACCGGGCCACCGTTACGCTACAAGTACCATGGCTTCGGCGAAGTAGGTGTCTTCACGGCATGGGGGCCCCTAATGGTCCTAGGGAGCTACTATGTAGCCTCCGGCAGACTAGGCCTAGAGCCTATAATAGCTTCGATACCTATAGGACTACTTGTTGCAGCAGTCCTACTAGCCAACAACATTAGGGATATCGAGACCGATAAAGAGGCTGGGGCTAGGACTCTAGCAGTGATATTGGGTAGGAGGAGGGCTATCAAAGCATATCAAGGACTACTCCTAACACCATATGCCATCGTAGCCCTGCTCACCGCAACTAAGCTAGCCAGCATATTCACCCTCCTAGTACTCCTTACCCTGCCCCAGGCTATCAGGCTCGCAAGGCTCTTTGTGAGACAAGTACCCCCTGACGCTGACCCTAGGACAGCCATGATCGTACAGAACTTCGGCATACTATACATCATAGGCACGATACTAGGTGGCCTCCTAGGAGGTATATAGTTTTAGCCCAAGTCATCCTCCATGGCCTCAGGGTTGAAGGAGAGAAAAAGTGGGTAAAGGTTGCCTAAGGCTATCTCCTATCTAGCTTAAAGGGGGATATCACATCACCATACCTGTCTATGGCTTCTTTCAACCTCTTCTTCTGCTCCACGAGTATAT
>JBEVCE010000034.1:0-12986 GCA_040514295.1 Pyrodictiaceae archaeon
AGACATAAGATTTGATTTAAGAAAAAGTCTTATAAATATTATTCTGTTAAGATATTAACAACTGCTACTCTTTCCAGGCTATGCTCTAGACTAGAGGGTTGTAAGGCCTTAGCGTTATAGGGTATGACATGATCCTACCCCGATTAGACCACTATACGAATAACCCTTATAACTTGATTACCTTACCATATAGTGGTATGGAGGTGTACCAAGAAGGTTGGCTGAAGAGAGCCAAGAGAGTCTTTCAAGGAAGGTTGTGGAAATGTATAACAGTGGTGTCAACGTCAGGGATATAGCATCCAGCCTTGGCCTATCAATGTCAACAATCTATCGTATACTAAAGTCTAGTGGCGTCAAGATGAGGAGGCGCAAGTACGTTACGCGAGGAAGGGTTAGCGACGAGGAGCTCGAGAAGATAATAAGGCTGTACTTGGAGGGTAAGAGTATATATGAGATAGCCAAGATTGTAGATAGACCAGTCTCAACAATATATTATGTGGTGAAGAAGTTCGGCGAGTGGCGTAGGGCTAGCACTACACAAACTTCCTAGAAGCTACCAAGGGGTGGTCTCTTCGCCGCGTCTAACGATATTCTAGAATGGGGGCGTCTACCTCCTCTCCTCTTTATATCTCCTGAGCTCAGCTACTATGTGGCCAGCTATATTGAGAAGCACTTTCTCGAGCATAACCTCAACAGCGTTAGGGTTACCTGGTGTAACAACCACGAGGGCACCATGGACTATGTAGCCGCTGCTACGAGAGATATAGGCATAGTCCCCTACAGTGTCATAGGAGACTCTACGGAAGAGCTCGCCTATACCAGGCATCTCCTTTGTAGCCAGTTTCTCGACAGCCTCTATGCTGACATCCTTAGCACTAGGCCCTGTGCCGCCAGTCACGAGGACCAGCTCAGCCCCAGCCTTAATAGCGGAGAGCACATGGTACTGTATGTCAAGCATGTTATTACCAGTAACTACTTTATAGGCGAGCGTGAACCCGTGCTCTCCAAGTATTTTTTCCACTAATGGTGTTATCTCGTCCCTCTTCTCCCCCCTCAGCACGCTATCACTGGTGACTATGAGCCCCCACTTAAAGTCCTGTACACTCCTCCTAGCCCTCCCTCCACTAGCCAAGATTAGTATACACCAAGACATAATTCTCCTATAAGGGACACAGACATATACCTAGCCCTCTTAGGGTAGAGTCTTCGTAAGCAGGGCCATGTTGTCCTGGAGGGCTCGGCCAGAGAGGTTACGGCTCCATGGCCAAGGTGCTTAAGGCCAGCGTCATGCTTAGGTCGTGCAGGCTTGCTGGCTGGGGGATGCCGGAGGCACGAGGCGATATATTAGTAGGCTCCCAAATAACGATAGCCTCGTCCCTGGGAAGGACGGGTAGCGCCATAGCCGTAGACTGTGGAAACCTCTATGCAATACCGTGCACGGCAAATATGCTGGTCTACGGGGCTCTGGCCTCAAGAGGCTATGTCCCCGAGTCCATGGAGAGGATGCTCGAGGATGCTCTAAGCACGAGACCTCCGGGTAGGAGAAGCCTAGAGAGACTCCTCCACGCTGGCCTCGAGCACGCCAACTGCTTCTTCTTAGATGTTGAGCCGGGAGGCCACGAGGCTGTTGTAGAGGCTGCTAGGAGCCTGGGAGTCCAGTTATGGCTGGGAATGGCTGTATGGGGCTTAGAAGATGCTGTCAAGAGGCTAGACAGCCTAGAGGGGCTTTCAAGGCTGCTGGACGGGAGGGGTAGAGTAGGCCTAGTAGTACACGAGCCCATGGAGCATCTCGACAGCGCACAGCTATTAGCCAGGAGCTTGCCAGCACATAGCTTCTTAGCACTCTACGCTTCCTACTCGAGAAGCCAGCTCTATAAGTCGAGGAGCAGGTATGGGGCCTACCCGGTAGAACTACTAGAGGCCCGGGGCCTTCTAGGAGAGAACAGCATCCTGGCATGCAGTGGCTGGATAGCCTCGTGGGAGATAGGTCTAGCCGGTAGGAGGAAGACTAGCATAGTAGACTGCCCAACGGTCTCGGCCACAGCATCCACGGGCTCCCTATTGCCTTACAGCAGCCTATTAGCCTCTGGTGTAAGGCTAGGCTTAGGAACCCTATCCCTACCAGTACCGGACGTACTAGAGGAGGCACGTTTGGCGCTAGCCCTGCAACGCCACTATCTAGGAGACAAGAGGGTTACACCAGGACTAGTACTGAGTATTGCATCAACGAACCCCCTACATCCGGCTACAAGCCCCCCGGGAGTAGCCTTAGTAGAACCCGTCTACGATAAGCTCGACGAGTGGATGATACTATCTAGGGCCTATAGGGTTCTAGCGGTAGCGACCACAAAGCCAGCCCTCATACTATTAGACGAGAAGGTAGAAAGCTTACTAGTGGGAGAGGACAAGGCAGAATAAGGAGGACGAGAGAATTCCTCACAACCTAGGCATAGGGGGTAGTGGTGGAAGCCTCTTAGCCCTCCTAATAGCCTCAGCCTCCCCATCAATACCACCCATAGCCTCAAGCTCCCTAAGCAACGGCTCAGGCAGCATAATTATAGTATCAATACCATTGCTCTTTCTCCTAAGCCTGCCACCACGTATAAGCTGGACCAGAGTCCTAAACACCCTCATTATGCATCCCCCGTTGGCTCCCGAAGGCCCCCGGATTAGATAATAGTATAGTATAACTTAACATGTAATCCCACAACTTATAAGCAGATCGGCTAATAGTATGTGGGATCCCACAAAACCTTCTAGGATCCGGGAACAGTCTAGGAGGTCTTCGACGGCTCCCAGCGTATTTCTCCCAGGCTAGGGCCTCCTACTGCTAGAAGCCTAAAGCCTCCTTAGGCTTCTAGGCATGGCCTATGATGGTGATCATGCTAGGCTCTGAGTGATCCTGGAGGCTGGCAGCATCTACTACGACCTAGCTGGAGGCGGGTGGACCTACTATGGTGGTGGAGGCCTGCCCTTCTACCCGTGGAAGCCTGGTGATAGGCTAGAGTATTATCCGGGTTACCTCTTGTTCGTGAGAGACGATGATACTAATGAGGCCTGGTTCATACCTATAGGCTAGGGGGGCTTCTGCTTGACGCTCCAGGCTTCTAGGGGCTATGATCCCATAGTGCTTGCTAGAGCCATCGAGCCCCTAGTTACTGGGCCCGGCAGGCTTCGCAGGTACTATAGGTTTCGGCGTGACCGCTGGTATGGTGGTGTTGCTACCGGAGATGTTGTTGGCTGTAATCTTCGATGTGGCTTCTGCTGGGCCTACCGATTCGCTTGGCACGGGTATGATCGTGGAACCTTAATGTCTCCAGGGGAGGTTGCTGAGAGGCTCTACTCTATTGCTAGAAGGAGTGGGCTGAAACAAGCCAGGGTTTCCGGTGGTGAGCCTACTATAGGCTTTGATCACCTGGTGGGCCTTGTGGAGGAAGTTACTGGGCGCGGGCTTCACATGATCATCGAGACTAACGGCATCCTATTGGGGGCCCGCGAGGATTATGCAGCAAGGTTAGCAGAGTTCCATGGCCTAGGGCTAGAGGTTCGGGTCTCGCTTAAGGGTTCTAGCCCTGAGGAGTTCCACCGGCTTACAGGTGCTCGTAGGGATGCATGGCTCCTCCAGCTTAGAGCCCTAGAGCTACTCGTCGACTACGGGCTTGAACCTGGGGATGAGGTCTACCCGGCCGTTATGCTGAGCTTTAGTAGCGAGGAGAATATAGAGGAGTTGAAGAGGAGGCTTAAGGCCATCCACCCTAAGCTCGTTGAGTCGCTAGACCCGGAGTACGTGATACTTTATCCCCACGTGGAGAAGCTCATAAAGATGATGGGGCTCCGGCCTAGGAGGGCTTACAGGCCCTGGGAGGTTCCTGAGGAGCTAGTCTAGCAGGCTTATATCTTCCTTCATGCCCTCTCTATCCTGGTGCAGAAGGACTTGGAGTATACTGTCCTAGGTAGAACCCAACTCCGAATATCACGTATCGGGCTAGGCACATGGCAGTTCAGCGAAGCCTGGGGAGGGCTAAGCTACGAGGAGGCTAGAGCTATCATCGCTAGGGCTCTCGAGCATGGCATAAACTTCTTCGACACAGCTATGGCCTATGGGTTAGGGCGTAGCGAGGACCTCCTAGGCCGTGCTCTAAGAGACCTCGGTGTTAAGAGGGATAGCATCGTTATATCCACAAAGATCCCTGGAGAGTTCCTCAACCCAACCGACATTTATAGGTCCGTTGAGAAGAGTCTCAAGCTCCTAGGCCTAGACCATGTAGACGTGCTTCTAGCCCACTGGCCCCCATGCTGGCATAACTATCCTACGAGGATCTATGCGCGTGCCCTAGAAAGGCTTGTCCTCCAAGGCAGGGTATCTTATCTGGGGCTAAGCGACTTCCCGGTAGAACTCATAGAGAGCTTTAGGAGCAGCCTTTCTAGAGTAGACGTGCATGTTCTCCAGATAAGGTATAACTTGGTTGAGAGGTGGGCCGAGGAGGAGCACATACCCTACGCCGAGAAGCATAACATGACCATACAAGCTTGGAGTCCCTTAGCCAAGGCAGCACTAACAGGCAAGTATACTCCCGACAAGCTGCCAAGATTTGAGGATGTGCGGGCTCGGGACCCCATCTTCCACCCACGAAACTTCAAGAAGATATGGGGGCTTGTAGAAAAGCTGAGAGAGATAGGAGCCAAGTACGGTAAAACACCTGTCCAAGTGGCCCTCAACTGGCTCCTAAGGGCGAGCCCGGTTGTAGTACCAATACCTGGTGCTAAGAAGCCGGAGCAGGTCGACGAGATAGCAGGCTCGGCAGGCTGGATGCTAAGCTATGAGGACTGGAGGACGCTAGAGGAAGCTAGCCGAGGGATCCAGATAGAATATTCGGCATACTACTTAGATTATAAGCCAACCTAGCACCCTCTCTACATGAGATTGGGATACGGTACTCTCGGGGCCCCAGGTGGGAGGAGACCCGATGGGCTCAAATGACGTAGCAAGAATAGTATTTACGGCTCACGCTCATAGAAGAATGAAGGAGAGGGGGGTTAGTGGGGAGGAGGTTCTAGAGGCTCTCAAGAATCCCGTACAACACCACTATGATAGGCATCGGGACGTATACCTAGCCCTAGGAGAAAATGGCATTGCGGTAGTCTATGCCTACCATGGAAGCTTGGTGGAGATAGTAACAGTACTACGTAGGAGCGAGTATGAGGCCCTGGTAAGAAGGATTGGCAGAAGGAGGTACAAGCTCATATAGGTTGCTGGCCTTATGGAGAGCTTGACCAGTGTTATAGACGGCTCCTCCATATAAACTCGGCTAAGTGGTGCAGGCTCTGTTGAAGACGCTGAGCCCTCCCGTATAAATCTTCACCGGCATGGAGTAATGCTTGCCCTCATGATCCCTTACGAGCCTAGTATCCGGCTCCCGGCATCTTGAGGCTCATGGCGCCCTTCTTACCGTTATATTATTTGTTGTTGCCAGGTGCCGTGTCCTACACTAGCTTGATTAAAGTCTATCCGTTTCCCCCAACCTTGGGGTGTTGTTTGTGAGAGTGTTCGTTGGTAGGATACGTGTTAGACGGTGGGCTAGGATTGGAAGGATAAGGGTGCGTAGTATTGGCGGTAAGACTGAGGATAGTGGTGGTGAGAGGAGAGAGAAGGATTGAGACTATAGCCCTCCTGAATAGTGGCTATGAGGCTCCGACGCCTCAGCTGCTTGTCCCGGTAGAGGCTGCGAGAGCTCTGGGCTTATGGCCTCCTAGCGGTGCTTACGAGGTTGAGCTAGATACTGCTGGAGGTGTTCTGAGAGCTTGGTTGTATCCTAGAGCTTGTAAGGTTAGGGTTATCGCGGCCGACGCTACGTCGAGGGAGGTTGTGGCTGATATAGTTGTGTCCCCTATTGCTGACGAGCCGTTGATAAGCGATATGCTTGCCGAGGAGCTGGAGATAGCCGTAGAGTCTTTTGGAAAGGGGCTGTGGAGGTTTAGGTGGGAGCCTAAGGATAAGTTGAGGCCTAGCGAGCCCAGGAGGTAGCTTGTATCTCAGAGAGGGCCTATAGTCTAGCCTAGGCCCTATAATACCTCTTTAGCTCCGTGTAAAGCTTCCTCCTCCACCCCTTATAGCCAAGCCTATCAGCCACGTAAGCCTCTGTCTGTACAAGGCCAGCGGCGCCATCGTACGCTGAGACTATTCTCCCAGAGAGGCATACACCCCTATACCTGCACTTGTGGCACACAGGGCCTCCTGCTAGGCATAGCTGCTTCGCTGGCCTTCTCGCTCCCACGATACCTAGCTTATAGGATTGTCTCTCTAGGTGTGTGTCTGCGGGCGCAACGCTCGTGGTTAAACCTGTAAAGAGTAGTATTGCATCAGCTGTCTTTGGGCCTATACCTGGTAGGCGTAATAGCTTCTCCCTAGCCCTCCATGGGTCATCAGCCTCGTCCAACACCTCTACGAGCTTATCAAATACCATTGCTAGGGCCCGGGGCTGTGGACTCCTAAGCCTCCTAGCTCTCTCAATAGCATCCTCTATGCTCCACTTGTCCCCGAATATCTCTAGCATCCACCTCCTAACATTCGTAGCATAACTCGTCCTCCTTGAGAGGACTACGGCCGATGCTACTAGTATCCTATCAATGGGCTCGAGGGCTGCCGAGACTATAAGGCCTTGGTAGCGGGGTCTATAGCTTCTACAAGCACCTATACACCACGCCCCTGAGACGCCTTCTAGAAGCCTATGGCTGCACCAATCCCCGCTACAGCATAGCCTATCCCCATCCTGGTATAGTAGTGAGCCTTTACCGGGCCAGAGCCTCCGCGTCCAGACTCCTGGAGAGCTGAAACTGTAGAGTGAGGAGAGGAAGCTAGGATACATGGAGAGATCTAAGTTAAGCCATGGAGCCTCAATGCATAGCTTCCCATGCATATCCGTGCTAGTCGCCCCCTTGAATTAAGTTCCTTTAAGGGAATTGTGTAGAAAAACACTATCATTCCTGATTATAATTTTAAATAGTGTTCGTTGATTACACAGCTTAAATGTTAGCCAAGCCTTAAATACTTCTGCTAAGCTATTAAATGTTGTGGCGACTCAGTATGCCTTCCGAGTTTCTTGAAAACGTCCTTAAGACTATTAAGCGTGGTGTAGAACTAGGTGGCTTCCCAGAGGAGTTCTACAACCTTATAAGCAAGCCAGAAAGGATACTAATAGTCAAGATACCTGTAAGGATGGATGATGGCAGGCTAGTAGTATTCGAGGGTTACCGCGTCCAGCATAATAGCGCCCTAGGCCCTTATAAGGGTGGTATAAGGTTCCACCCTGAAGTCACGTTAGACGACGATATAGCACTAGCAACCCTAATGACCTTAAAGAATAGCCTAGCAGGAATACCCTATGGTGGTGGTAAGGGAGCTGTAAGAGTTGACCCCAAGAAGCTCTCGAAGCGCGAGCTAGAACAGCTCTCCAGGGGCTATGCTAGGGCAATAGCCCCCTTGATAGGAGAACTCGTAGACATCCCAGCTCCCGATGTAGGCACAAACCCACAGATAATGGCATGGATGGTTGACGAGCTAAGCAAGCTTACAGGTAGGAACGTGCCCGGATCCTTCACCGCTAAGCCCCCAGAGCTATGGGGTAACCCTGTGAGGGAGTACGCTACAGGCTTTGGTGCAGCAGTCGTTGCTAGAGAGGCGGCTGAAGTCTACCTTGGAGGTCTTGAGGGTAAGACTGTAGCTATCCAGGGCTTCGGTAATACCGGCCAATGGCACGCCTACTGGCTATCAAAGATGGGGGCCAAGGTAGTAGCTATAAGCGACACTAGTGGTACAGTATACGATCCCAACGGGATCGATGTAGAGCTAGCCATGAAGGTCAAGAGAGAGACAGGTAAGGTAATCAATTACCCGAGAGGAGAGAAGATACCAGACCCCAAGGCAGCCCTCTACGTAGAGGCTGACATACTAGGCCCAGATGCCCTCGAGGATCAGATAACAATAGAGAATGTAGACAAGGTCAAGGCTAAGCTCATTGTCGAGGGAGCTAATGGCCCAACAACTCCGGAGGCTGAGAAGAAGCTCTATGAGAGAGGAGCAATAGTAGTACCAGACTTCCTAGCCAACGCTGGAGGAGTAATAATGAGCTACCTTGAATGGGTTGAGAACCTACAGTGGTATTACTGGAGCGAGGAAGAGACTAGGGCCAAGCTAGAGAACATAATGAAGAACAACTTCCACCGTGTAAACAAGAAATACCAGGACATGAAGTCAGAGAAGCCAGACATAACAATGAGGGACGCAGCACTCGTACTAAGCCTAGAGAGGATATATACAGCCATGAAGCTAAGGGGATGGCTCTAAAACCCGAATAAGTTTTTAAACAAGATTCCTCCATCCAACAACCCCTTCTCCTAACCATTCATTCCTCCAGCGTCTACCAGCCTAAAGCTGTCAAAGACGCGTCTAAGAGGGAAAAACTAGAGGCTCTTAAAGCAGCCATAGCCTCCAAGCCTTACATGAATAGTTATTGATGCATCTAGGTACTTCTAGTAGAGGCCAACGAGCCTAGAACCCCTAAACTAAACTCCTAGAAATATACCTCGGTAAACATGGAAGAACGGGGCTACAAACCCTTATTGCCATGATGATGGTTCTTACTTGGTAGGCTTTGATATACTTCTCTTAGCCCTAAGATTACCGTCCTTTGTAGGCCCTCTACACTCGCTTATAGGAATATGAGGATGATGGGAAACCCTATTAGGGTACCTCTTTCCTAATGGTGCATTCTAGGACCTAGCATCTATCATGAGGAGAGGAGGCTAATGTCCGCTGAAGCCCATGGAAAACTGCTAGCCATGGTAATAGTGCTTGTCGTGCTAGGCGGGGCAGTGAAGATAGCAGGGTTTATCTTAAGTGGTTCCCGCGCTCTCTACGTTGACGGCTTGACTTGTATCGCTAGTATCCTAGCAGTCGTGTTCTTCTACAGGTTTGTCGGCGAAGCCTTCAAGCCAGCTGATAGGGACCACCCCTATGGTCATGGGAGAATGCTTATTGCTAGCAGCATGCTGACAATAGTTATATACTCCTTTGTCGGAGGGGTAGCATTTGCATCCATAGCCTCATGGGGGCCCGTGATTAGCCTAGAGCCTACTGGCGTCCTCTATGCGGCCATTGGCCTAGTAGTGTATTCTTTCGCAGTCCTCCTTGCAAGGAGAATAGAGGTTGCAGGGAGAACTCTCTCATACTTCACTGGCTTAGAGATACTTGAGTCTAGCGTTAGCTTAGCCTCTGTCACAGCCGGAGTCTATGCCTCCCCCTTCTACGACTACGTAGGATCGATAATTCTCCTAGGGTTCCTAGTCTACGGCTTAGTAGTGGAGACGAGAGAGATAATACCGCTTATATCAGACTATGTTCCTCCAGGAATACTCGACGAGGTTAGAAGAGAAATAGAGGAAGAGGGCTTAAAGGTAGTATCCCTAAGGTTGCGTCCATGTCCTGGCAAGGGGTTTCTAGGCGATGCTGTGGTGAGAACCCCCTCATACATGAGTGTGGACGAGGCCCACAAGCTCATTGACCTCATTGAGAACAAGGTTCGAAAGAAGTACAACGCTAGCATCGTCATCCATGTAGAACCTGAGAAGAACTAACCACCATTATTTCCGCGACAAACCAGCTCCCAGCCCTCATGCAGGAGGCATTCCCTACTACTCTTAACAACCCTGCCTCGCCCGCTCTATCATCCAAGACTGTGACCTGCATGGAGGCCGCGTAGTCCCTTACCAGTATCCTACATTAAGCTCCTAGGCTCTTGTCTTACGATCCCCGGGGGTTAGCACGTGGAGAGAGCTTATAGACTAGTAGAGGGGACCATTATAGTCATCGACCTTGATAAGTTTGGCGAGGTCGTGACTGAGAGAGGGTGGAGCGAGTATAGCCCTAATGAGGCTACTGGCTTATTAACTCTGCTGGTAGAGAAATTAGCCTCTAAGTGGCATGGTGTAGTAGTCTACGGGCTCGACCCGGAGCGTGGCACGGAGGAGGCAGTGATAGAGATCCCTCTAGTGGAGCCCGAGGAGGTTAGGAGCGACCTAGAGGAGATTAGGAAGGAGATCAACAAGCTAGGTGTAGGCGTCACGATAGTGGCTGTGAAGGGCTATGTAGGGCTTAAGCCAGCCCGTAACCGGAGAGAGGCATACTATGGTACACCTGATCGTGCGAGGGCAGTGAGTCTGCTACGTGAGGCAAAGAGAAAAGGCGGTAATAGGGTCTATGTAGCTTAGGTAACTTAGGTAGCTCAGCCCTAGCATACGTGATGACGCTGCTCTTGAGGTCTAGTGAGCCATTCTATTGTCTCCAAAAAAGCCCCTCAGGACCACCATATTCCTCTACAGGGTCCTGGCTTAGTGTAGAGTTAGCCTGGATAAGAGGAGTGCCAGCCTCTCTGACTCGATGAGCCTCCATAGCCTCCTCATATGCATTACCATGGCCTTCCTTATGGGCTTTGGGTATGCTTCTAACTCTTCTAGACCACAATTATAGGGCCATCCTAACCTGCTACAAAGCTTCCATGGAGGCTCCTTAGGCCATCCTAGTAGCGCGTACTCGTTCAGGGTCGGGCGTAGTAGGGGCTCCTCTCTGAGGCCTAGCCATTCCAAGCAGCATGTCCTACCAGGGCGGAACCAGGTAAACCCGGCTAGAACCATGTCCTTACATGGCGCGTACGGCTTGCCATGCCTGGCCGTCAGGGCCTCTAACGCTGAGTGTATTCTAGCTCTCCAGCTCCTCCTAGGGTGTAGTAGTGGCTCTCTCTTCTCCTCCAGGCCTAGCTGATAGTCCTCCCATAAGCTCTCATCTAGCCGGAGCCCTAGCAGCCTATAGATCTGTCTAAGTCCCTGCAACGTCTCGCGTAGCGGCTCCCCAATAACCCCTTGCGCTCCATGCTCTAATGCCTCCGTGACAGCCCATGTATGCTCGTCCTCTAAGCCTGGTATGAGGGGCTGCACCCTGGCTACGACGGGTACAGCGTGTTCCTTAAGCTCCTCTATCATGGCGAGCCTCTCGCTGGGCAACGGTGCCTTAGGTTCGAGGATTAGGCTAATCTCATCGCTGAAGGCTATCGTTACCTGAACTACTAATAGCTGGTGGTCTGCTAGCGATAGGAGGATCGAGAAAAGCTCTCTATCGCGTAGAGGCCCCTTAGTATTAACGATGACGGGTACACTGTGTTTAAGCGAGACGCGTAGAAGGGCCTTAACAACCCCAGGTACATGGTCTCCAGAAGCATGCTGAAAAGGCTCGCTAAGAGTAGCAAGCCTAAATAGAGGCCTAGGTTTATCCCCGGGGAGCTTAGCAGCCACCTTCTCGAAGAGTCTAGCTACATGCCATTTTATTATAGGTTTTCCAGGCGGCCCCCGGTACCAGCGGGCGTAGCAGTAGAGGCAGCCATAGCTACAGGTAGTGAATGGCTCAAGTCTAAACACAGACTGACATAATGCGGAAATATAGCTACTCGGCTTTATCCCTAACTCGAGCCACTCCATGACATACTAGCCTCCTTGGGAGAGTTTTTGATCCTTACCCATAGGCTCTAGTGTCTCCCCGGGGTTACCGGGATGCCTGTTAAAACGATGCTTGAGGGTAGTGGCTTCTGGGTTGTTATAGATAGGCTAGATAAGGCTAACGCCCTAGACTACGAGCATCTAGCCAGGCTCAGAGAGGCTATAGAGCTTGGCTGCAAGACTAGAGAGGCGAACGCAGTAGTGATCACTGGTAGCGGCGATAAATACTTCTCCACTGGCGTCGACCTAGGCTCAGTAGCAAATGTGAAGAGCGCTGACGAGGCTTTTAAGCTTATGGTGGAGGGCCTGGGGAACGTATGTAGAGCTATCCTTGACTGTAGGAAGCCTGTGATAGCAGCTGTAAACGGGCATGCGATAGGAATAGGCTTCGAGCTACTCTACGCCGTCGATATAGCAGTAGCTGTTAGGCACGCTAAGTTCAGCACACCAGCCGTCAAATGGGGTATGATCCCCCCTATGACAACCACACTAGGCCCCTTCCTAATAGGCCTTAAAAACGCCTCATACTTAGCATTAACAGGTGCTACTATCTCGGCTGAGGAGGCCCTGAGGATGGGCATCATAAACGAGATTGTAGATGACATAGAATCCCTAAGGAAAAGGGTGATGGAAATTATAGGTGAGATGGGGAAGGCTAGTAGCTGGGCTATCTCCCAGGCTAGGAGGTTACTCTCTTTAGCAAGAGAACGCCTCTACGCAGAGCTGGGCCTCATGAGCCTAGGCTTCTCAACAGCAAGGCTCGAGACCATAGGCCTAGCCAGGAGTTTTCTAGAGAAGAAGAGGAAGGCTATAGAAATAGAGTAAGGGAGGCCTAGACCCCTCCACTAGTGTAGAGATATCGAAAGATCTAAGAAAGCTTGATTGAGAAGTTTTTGCAGGGAAGAAGCTTAAGGTCTCAAGAGTATACTCCGAGCTAGCAGGTATAGCTAGGAGCAACATGGAGAACGAGGTACTAAGAAGGCTTGCGAACACGAGGAGGCCCACTATAGGTTCCAGAGGAGAATACTAGGCAGAGACTGTGGCGGAATAACCACAACACCATTCCTATTAAAACTAGCCTACCGCGTCCTAGGAAGCCTGCATGCACCCCAGTTATCTCCACTATCGCGTCAGCCAAGCCTAGAGCTATGAAGCCCACATGCTTTACCCGTACATCTTCCATACACCCTTAGAGTTCCTCTTCGTGGCGCTCCTCCTCTATGATTTCCTGGAGCCTTCCCTAACATCACTATTGTTTTATCATGCCTAGGATCTCCTTGTAGCCCTCTATGGCCTTCTCCTCATCCTTCTCCAGCAATTGTAGCGTGAAGACAGGGCCTAAGTGCGACTAGTAGCACCATAATGGCTGGTGTAGCTGGGCTCGTAGTAGGCTTCTCAGCAGCCCTATCAATGGCTGGCGCGGCGTACCTGCAGGCTAAGCA
>JBEVCE010000035.1:0-40592 GCA_040514295.1 Pyrodictiaceae archaeon
GCCTCTCGGACTCCACAGCTACCCCCAACGCGGCCGGCTTAACTTCCGGGTTCGAAATGGGACCGGGTGTTGCCCGGCCGCTATGGCCGGGTCGGGCCATGATAATACTATTACGATATTATTTTAAGGGTTTTTATTCTTTTCTAGGCCCTATAGGCTGTTTTAATGCTAATAGCTTCCTCTTAGTCTTCATCGTGACCACATATATTGCGTCGACATACATTTGCGCACCACATTTAGGACATTTCTGGTCCTCCTTTCCTATGTAGTCTCCTGGCTTGTAATCCCTCTCTATAGTATATCCGCAGGAGTAGCACTTAACGATGGTTATAGTCCTCTTTGGCTCCTGCTTTTGCCTGGCCGAGGCCGCTATGCTTATAGATGCAAGCATTAGTGCTACTAATGTTGCAATTACGGCTGACCAGTATATTATGATGAATATTTCGTCGGGTTTCAACTCTTTTCCCCAGGAAGAATCTACTGTGCTACGCCTATTGTATTACCAACTCCCACTACTATAGCTATCTTCCCCGGCTCCACAAAGGTTTTTACAAGCTCTTTGACTCTTTCGACCGCTCTTTCAACGCCCTCGACTAGCTCTTTTCTCAGAGCTTGTATTGATTCCTCAATACTCATCTTGACTATAACAGCGTATATAGGGATCCCGTATTTTACCGCGATTCTCTCTATTCTTATCTTTTCGGGACCTGGATCGCCCATCGCAACACCAGCTCCTTCGGCCACCACACCGCTGGGTTCGCCTTCAAGCTTTGCAGCAGCATCTACGGTTATTATTGCTTGAAGGTCCTTACTATAGGCCTCTGCGAGTTTTTCAACAGCCTCACCGGGCTTACCTACTGTGCTACCAGGCCCCTCCGCCTTAACCACTACTAGCTTCCTGCCATCCAGTTCTACGACCGAGTATACCGTGTCCTTTACTACTTTCTCTACTGGTGATACAAGAGGCAGGGTTCTCATCAGTCGATACGCCACCATAGGGCCTACTGAGTCTCCTATAGGTTTCCCATCCCTTATATCGGGTATTGCATCATGATACGCCTTAGCAATCCTCATTATAAGTGGTAGGACCATCCATAACTGGGCTATAAGTATTGGGCTCTTAGACTTGACGCCCAGCAGTAGTATATGCCTAACCTGCTTATATATGGTGGATAGAGCATTGCTTATAGCTAGTAGGGTTACTGCTATCTGCCTCCTAGTTTTATCGGAGGAGGAGGTATTAGCTTCTACCAGCTTCTCAAGCCTATCCTCCTGTGTCCTAAGCACCCTCTCAAGCCTCCTGATGATATCAATAGGCTCTATGCTTACTGGTGATATACTAAAGTACTCGTTAGCTGTCTCAACAATACCATCAGGATCTTTAGCTCCTAGATCAACTAAGTATTGCCTTGCAGCTGCTGATGCCGAGGCTGCATAACTCTCAAGCAGTCTTAGCCTGACCTCTATCTGTGATTTTAGGAAACGGACTTGGAAGCTCTGAGCTATACCCAGGAAGGCTAGTATTGACAGTACTGTTGAGATCAGTATACCTATGGCTATTACCCATATTGCTATTTCAGTGGAAGGGTAACCTCCAGTAGCATTCCCTAATGGGAAGAACTGTAGGAAGTACATTTCTCGACTCCTCTCAACCCTCCTCCTTCCTTGTTGTTATAAGCACCTGATCCTCTAAAACAATAATGGTATGCTCGAACTGGGCTACAATACCCCTCCTACTCTCTACTAGGACTGGGTAGCTTATTAGGTAGCCTTGCCGTGAAAGTCTTTTCAGAGCTTGTCTGAGCTCTACGGGGTCGGCAAGATCCTTTAGCCACCTCTCATTGAAGGGTAGGGTTCTGAACCTCTCATATATTATTCTTAAAAGGTTTCTCTGAGTCTTTGATAGCCTCTTGGCGGATCCCATTCTATGTAGGGCGTAGATTGTTACTAGATCAGCCTCGACGACCTTGCCGGCTCCCATGGTTCCGAAAGGCTCTATTGCATAGGCTTTTCCTGGCTGGAATTTCCCTGAATAAAATGGGTCATAGACGTTGGGTATGCTCTCACCAGCATGAATAGTATATCTGCCTAGGCTATGCCCGCTTAAGTTAGATATCGGCTTGAAACCATAGGATTTTATGGTCTCTTCGATAATCCTTCCTATGGTCGAGAATTTAACGCCTGGCGCAACAGCTTCTAATGCTTTCTCTAAAGCCTCTTTTACAGCAACCAGTAGCTTCTCATACTTATCGTCAAGAGCTACTGTGACTGCTGTATCAGCTATGTAGCCATCCACATGAGCTCCTATGTCGAGCTTGACAACTGCTCCTTCTGGTACAAGTTGCTTATCATCTATAAGTGGCGAGTAGTGTGCTGCTATCTCGTTAACCGAGATATTGCATGGAAAAGCTGGCTTAGCACCCAATGATACTATGGTTTCCTCCGCGTACTCGCAAATATCCTTAAGGCTTCTTCCAGCCTCAATTAGCCTAACTGCTCGATCCCTAGCCTCTGCAGCTATACGGCCAGCCTCAAGATACTTTCTCAGAACTTCCTCGTCCATCACTGCCTCCTCGCAAGTATACTCCTAGGCCAGACTAAGAGAATCAAAACTCAAGGATAATAAAAATGGCTCCGTTAACAGCTTTAAAAATGTCCTGAGCCAAGCCGGAGGGAAAGCATTAAAGCTCTGCCTACAACGTTACTATTTAGAGCCATAGAGGAGGCCAAGTCCTTTCTTCTCTCGGGTATGTGAGGGGTGAAGTGCTATGGGTTATGTTAAATGGCTTGGACATGCTGCTTTTGAGGTAAGCCTAGACGGCTATACAGTGCTTATCGATCCTTGGCTTACTAACCCGTTATCACCAGTAAAGGACATAAACGAGTATAGAGGTAAGATTGATCTGATAATAGTAACTCATGATCATGGAGATCACTTAGGGGAAGCAGTTAAACTATTAGAGATTAACCCTAACGCGAAGTTCGCCTCTGTATATGAAACGGCTAACCGCGTTGCCGAGGAGCTCACGAGAGCTGGCGTGAAGACGGATGAGAGGATAATAGGCGGCAATATAGGGGGTCCGATGAGGATTCCAGGGATAAAGCTTGAGGTGATACTAGTACCAGCACACCATAGCAGCGAGAAGGGCACGCCCGTAGGCGTGGTAATTGTTGGGAAGGAGGCGACAATATACCATGCCGGTGATACTGGGCTTGTAGCAGAGATGCAGTTCGTAGGCGAGCTTTACAAGCCTGACATAGCCCTCCTGCCCATCGGCGGCCACTTCACGATGGATGCTATCCAGGCCACGAAAGCAGTGGAACTGATAAGGCCGAAGGTCGCCATACCAATGCATTACAACACGTTCCCACCTATAAAGGCCGATCCGGAGGAGTTTAAGAGGCTGGTCGAAGAGAAGAAGCTAGGCACCCGCGTAGTCATTCTGAAGCCTGGGGAGAAGTACGAGTTCTAGTTAAGAGACGACACTGTCTACTTCTCCCTTTTAATCTTAATTAATCTTGAAGACTATACATTTATTGAGATGTCTTCAAGAGCCTAGGATTTAATTTCTAAGTACATTCTACTTCTCGGGATAGGGGTTTTGGTACAGCCATGAGGTATTATCTAGCACTTGATATTGGCGCATCGAGGCTTAGGGCGGCACTAGTTGTGTTCAGGAATGGAGAGGCTAAACTCGTTCGGAGGATTGAAAGGAGTACTCCAAGAAGTCCTAGCGGTAGTGTGATTTCCCAGGCCATAGTAGAACTAGCATTAGAGGCTGCGGGCAACGAGAAGGACAGGATCGTCGCTATTGGTGTTGGGAGTATAGGCCCGCTGAATCTAGCTGCAGGAGAGGTTTCCAGAGCCGTAAACATACCTGCTAAGTCCTTTAAGATAGCCGGGCCCCTCATGGAGGCCTTCGGCAAGCCCGTATACGTTGCTAACGATTGCATGGCCGCCGTATGGGGCGAAAAGATGCTTGGGAAGGGGCGACAGCTCCTAGACATAGTATATGTAACGCTTAGTACTGGTGTAGGTGGCGGAGTAGTTGTTGACGGCAACCTACTTGTAGGGAAAAGAGGTAACGCGCATGAAATAGGCCATATAGTAGTAGATGTCTCAGGTTTTATGGAGTGCGGCTGTGGGGGCAGAGGGCACTGGGAGGCCTATAGTGGTGGAGCCAATATACCTAGGTTTGCGAGAAAGTACTATGAAGAGAGATCACCGAGGGAGCTGAGGGACACGCTAGCCGCAATGATGGCCGCCGAAGGTAAGCTCACACCCATAGACCTCTACAGTCTTGCGAGGAAGGGAGATAGGTTCGCCCAGCTACTAGTAGACGAGATAAACAAGTATAACTGTGCAGGATTAGAGAGCATAGTTAACGCTTACGATCCTGAACTAGTAGTCCTAGGAGGCTCAATAGCATTGAATAATCCTGACTTAGTTTTTAAGCCTCTCAGAGACTGCATTAGTAAAAGAGACGGAATAGTGACCAAAGCCCCTAGGCTGGAACTAGCAAGTTTCGGAGACGATGCCGTGCTCATAGGCGCTGCCGCTATAGCATATACTCCACCAGATACTCTACTCAGAAGACTAAAGTATTTAAGAGACTACGATTATGCATGAAGGCTCAAAGAGGTTTTCTAGGAGCAGTCCCTACGAGAGGACAAGGGGTTTATTCTGTAGAAGCGTGGTAACTGTGACTGTGATGCTGTCCGAGTCCGAGTATGAGCTGCTCAAAAGACTACAAGGAAGGATCAAGCCCGGCAAAAGGTATACGACCGATGAGCTTGCAAGGATTACTGGAATGGATAAGAGTAGAGTCGAGGCACTCGTAAGGCTGCTAGCAGAGAAGGGTTTAGCAAGCATTGAGAGGAAGGAGGAACAGACGCTTAGGCCCACTAGCGAGGCGCAGAGATACCTTAAGGAGGGATTCCCAGAGGAGAGACTTATAGAATTACTTAAGGAGGCTGGAGGGAGACTACCTCTTAATAGAGTTAGAGGGCTTATGGAGGACGCCGACATAGCGATAACTAATGCTGCTAGGAAGAACTGGATTAGGATAGTTGACGGCAACATAGTACTTAACGTAAAGGAGGCCATAGCTGAGGAGAGAAGGTTGTTAGAAAGCATTCTAAGAGGAAAACCTATCTCCGAAAGAGAGATTAGGCTCCTAAAGCGGAGGAGGCTTATAGAGCAACGGAAGGCTGCAAAAACCATTGTCTTGTTCCCCAAGGATCCTAGCGAGATAGTGGCTGAGGCCGAGGTAGTAGTAGGTGCTCTTACGAGCGAGATTATATCCTCCGGCCTCTGGCGAAGAGTAAAGCTTAGACCCTATAACGTTAGGGCATCGCCCCCCAGGGTTTACCCTGGGAGACTACATTTCATGAAAGAGTTCATAGAATTTGTAAGAGACGTTATGCGTGAGATGGGGTTTATCGAGGTAGAGGCTCAGCCCGTCGAAACCGAGTTCTGGAACTATGATGTACTCTTTCAGCCACAATACCATCCGGCAAGAGAGCCTACTGATACCTTCTACCTAGCCAATCCCTCTAAGGGGATAGTGCCATCACATATAGCTGAGAGGGTGGCAAGGCTACATGAAGACGGCACAAACACTAGAGGGTGGGGATATAAATGGGATCCGGATAAAGCTGCAAACCTAATACTCCGTAGCCATACTACAGCTGTTAGTGCACGAGTTCTTGCCTCAAAGCCTAATCCTCCATTTAGGTTCTTTACCATAGGTAAGGTGTATAGAGTTGAAAACATTGATGCGAGCCATCTTCTAGAATTCCACCAGCTAGATGGAATAGCCTCTGAAGAGGAGATGAGCTTCCGTGATCTCCTAGGAATACTAGGCGAATTCTTTGAGAGGCTGGGGATAAGAGAGTATAGGTTTAGACCCGCATATTTCCCCTTCACAGAGCCCTCAGCTGAAGCCTCAGTCAGGATAGGCGATAGATGGATTGAGGTCTTAGGCTGCGGAATGTTCAGGCCAGAGGTCCTAGAAGCACTAGGAGTGGATTATCCTGTTGCGGCATGGGGTATGGGGCTTGAGAGGATAGCGATGACACTTTATGGTATAAACGATATACGAGATCTTTACACAAGCGATGTAGCTATGCTCCGAGAAATGCCAGTCAGGTGGTGGATCTATGCCCGTACTAACATTTAAGTATAAAAGGTTAGTGGAGGCGCTAGGAGAAAAATATAGTATTAATGAGCTAGCTAGGCTCTTAGAGGCCTTAAAGGCTGAGGTAGCGATAATAGATGAGGATACCATCGAGGCTGAGATAGAGGTTGATAGGCCAGACCTCTATACAAGCGAAGGCTTTGCCAGAGCTCTCAAGGGCTACATAGGTCTGGAGAAAGGAATTCCTAGGTATGAAGTCATTGAGACCAACTATGAGATCCTAGTAGATAATGTGGAGACTAGACCCTTCATAGCTGGTGTCATCGTATGGGATGTGGACGTTGATGACGCATTCCTAGAGGAGCTTATCCAGTTTCAGGAGAAGCTCCATGCAAGCTTAGGGTTAAATAGGAGGAGATTTGCAATAGGCTTACATGACCTCGAAGCCCTCCCATCTAATAAGCTCTATTATAGGATGGAGCATATTAGGGAAGTAAGGTTTAGGCCTCTTGGACTTAGCGTCGAAAAGAGCCTAGAATGGGTTCTAGAAGGAACCGAACAAGGACTAAAATATGGTAGGATATCATTGAAAGAACATATGCACCCGGTTCTCTATTCCGGTGACCTTGTCATAAGCGTGCCCCCCGTAATTAACTCGGAGGATACTAGGGTAAAGCCCGGGACCAGAAGCATTTTCGTAGACGTGACAGGCGTGAACGAGAGAGCAGTCTCAGACGCCATAGCCGTAATCGCAGCTAATCTTGCTGAGCGTAGTAGGAGTAGGAGGATAGGGCTTGTAAGAATAGTGTATAATAACTCTGGGAAGACTATTACAACACCGTCTACAAGACCATTTAGCCTTAACCTTAACCTATCAGACGCCGAAAAGCTGCTAGGGGTAAACCTAACGGTCGAAGAAGCGATTGATGCGCTGGAAAGAGCTAGGTTCAATGCCAAGCACATAGAGGATAAAACATTGAATGTAGACGCACCGTTTTATAGAATAGATGTACTACACTGGGTTGACCTAGCAGAGGATATAATGTTGATGAAGGGCATTGATAACTTAGCACCAAGGCCCCCAAGGACGATGCTGAGAGGGAGCCTACTACCATTCAGGACATGGGAGAGAGAAGCCAGAAAGCTTCTCGCAGGCCTAGGATTCATAGAGATATATAGCTTTACTCTCACGAGCTGCAGGGACCAGGAGGAGCTTGGCGGGATAAGTAGGGATAAGCTAGTGAGAGTGAAGAATCCTACTCACAGGGAAATGGACTGTCTTAGAGCAGCATTAACACCAATACTATTACGTATAGCCTCAAGAAACCAGTCGATAATACCATTAAAGGTATTTGAGATCGGCGAGACCATAGAGGTAGACGAAAGAAGCGAGACGAGGACCACTAAGAGAATGAAGCTAGCAATATTAATCATGGATAGGAAGGTTGGGTACGAGGATGTCCAGGCATATCTGTATACGCTGCTACACTTACTCGGAGATAGAATAGTTTCCGTCGAAGAATATGAACACCCTCTTCTTATTGAGGGTAGAGCCGCCCGTATAGAGACGGGGCAAGGAGTCAAGGGATACCTAGGCGAGGTCAGACCAGAATACCTAGAGAGGCTAGGCATCTATAACCCTATAGCAATAGCAGAGATAGACTACACTCTACTCGGCGGGGGCCGCGTGTCCCCCGCCCCTAACACCTATGCCTCATAGACCCTCGATTCCGAGGGCCTTGGCATGGCTCTTGATAGCGGGAGGGGGCGGTGAGCGGCCCCCGCCACCCATGTTAGACATTAGGTAAATTAGCCTTAATATATCAGAAAACTTAAGACCATTTCCTCATAAACCTAGCGGGCTTAGGAGGTCTGGCAGGCATGTATGTATTTTTCCCTTCCGTAAGTAGAACTATTTGTCATAATGACGAAGTGTAACCTTATTACATTATGTCTCTGAGCAGACTGCTGGTGAGAATATGGCTGCTGAGGAGAGGCTTAAGCTAATATCGAGGAATCTTGTAGAGATAGTCACTTTTGAAGAGCTTAGGGAGAAAATCGAGAGCGGAGAGAAACTTAAGGCATATCTTGGTTTTGAGCCAAGCGGGCTCTTCCATATAGGTTGGCTTGTGTGGGCTAATAAAGTCCGTGACCTAGTCGAAGCTGGTGTTGATTTCACGCTTCTAGCTGCAACATGGCATGCATGGATAAATGATAAGCTCGGTGGGGACCTCGACCTAATAAGGAAAGCTGCTAGACATGTAGTAGATGTACTAGAAGCATGGGGCGTTAGTAGGAGTAAGATCCGTGTAGTTTACGCCGAGGATCTAGTATCTGATACCGAGTACTGGGCCCTCTTAATAAGAATAGCGAAAAACAATACTCTAGCAAGGATGAAGAGAGCGTTAACCATTATGGGTAGGAGGGCTGAGGAGGCTGAACTAGATTTCTCCAAGCTAATATACCCTGCTATGCAGGTAGCCGACATATTTTATCTCGATGTAGACCTAGCACTTGGAGGAATAGATCAACGTAAAGCACACATGCTTGCAAGAGATACTGCTGAAAAACTTGGAAGAAAGAAGGTAATAGCACTCCACACACCGCTCATAACCAGTCTCCAGGGTGTGGGTAGGATGAATCCCTCAGAGGTAGATGAGGAGACGCATGCAGTTGAGTTTAAGATGAGTAAGTCGAAACCGGAGACGGCGATCTTCGTCTACGACGATCCTAGCGCGATAAGAAGCAAGATTAGGAAAGCCTACTGCCCTCCCAGAGAGACAAGATATAACCCTATAATGGAGATAAATCGGTACATACTCTTCGCGAGAGAAGGATTCAAGCTTGTGATCGAGAGACCAGAAAAGTATGGAGGGACAATCGTAGTTGATAGCTACGAGGAGCTAGAAAAACTATACAGTGAGGGAAAAATACATCCATTAGACTTAAAGAATGCCACAGCGAATGCTCTGATAGAAATACTAAAACCAATACGTGAGTACTTTAACAGGAACCGAGAGGCGTTAATAATACTCGAAGAACTAAAAAAGGCCACTATAACAAGATAGGGTTACCGGAGGATAAAAGCTCTTAGGAGAATAAGACTAAGTTGGCATCGGGCTTTACTAGCCAAGGCTTTAGCCTAGGTGAAGCTTGTTCACCTGTAAACATGATGGTATAGCTTAGAGTGAAGCCTACGGAAAGTGGCGAGGAGACACGAGGTGTTAGGAATTGAAATATCTTATAAAAGCACGTGTGGAGGTTGACGGTCTAGTAGATAAACATGATATTATAGGTGCTATCTTCGGGCAAACCGAGAACCTCTTTGGCGAGGACTTCGACCTAAGAGAACTCCAGGATAGGGGAAGGTTGGGGAGGATAATAGTAGAGGTTAAGCATGAAGGATCAAAAACTAAGGGTGAAATCCAGATTCCCTCGAATCTTGATAGAATAGAAACAGCGCTCATAGCCGCGATGATAGAGCATGTTGATAGAGTAGGCCCTTACAAGTCCTCCATAAGAGTAGTAGATATAATAGATATTAGGGCAGAGAAGATAAGGAAGATCATCGAGAGAGCCAAGGAGATCTTAAGAATCTGGAGCCTAGAGAAAACACCTGACCTAAAAGAGGTCTTGAGAGAGATAAGTGAAGCTACGAAAAAGCCTGAGCTAATAGAATATGGCCCAGAGAAGCTCCCAGCAGGACCCGACATCGAGAAGAGCGACGAAATAATAATAGTTGAGGGTAGAGCAGACGTAATAAACCTATTGCGGTACGGCTACCGCAACGTCATAGCACTGGAAGGAGCTAGAGGGAAAGTACCCGAGACTATAATCAAGCTATCTAAGGAGAAGAAGACCATAGCCTTCGTTGATGGCGATCACGGTGGCGATCTTATACTCTTAGAGTTACTAAGATCAGCTGATATTGATTACGTAGCACGCGCCCCACCAGGCAAAGAGGTTGAAGAGCTAACTGGCAAGGAGATAGCAAAGGCTTTGAAGAGCCTAATACCAGCTAAGCAGTACCGGGAGATACTTGAAAAGAAGTTTGGGATTAAAGAAAAACATGGCATTGAAGAGAAGCCCGTAGAGGTTAAGCCCCCTGAGGAGAAGCCTAGTGAAGTACAAGTAGAGGCTGTGAGCATTGAGATACCAAAGGAGGTTGTAGACAAGATGAGAGAATTGCAGGGAACATTAGAGGCAATAGTATATGATAAATCCTGGAAACCTATAATACAAGTCCCGGTCAAGGACGTCTACGAAGCCTTAGAGAAGATCGAGCCCGGCAAAGCCCATGCCGTCGTCTATGACGGTATAATAACCCAGAGGATGCTTGACATAGCTGCCGAGAAGGAGATAAAGTTGCTGGTTGCAGCAAAGCTCGGTAACATCGAGAGGAGGCCCAAAGAGGTCATCATGCTCACGTTTAACGATGTACTAGCCTAATGGCCTACTTATATTAATGTTGAGAAGGAGGAGAAAGAGGGTCAATAACTGTATAGCTCTTGAAGCTTCTTTACCCTTTTTACCCCACTTGGCCTCAAGTAGTGAATCGAGAGCCTTAGCACCATCTGTTATGAATAATGGTGCTGCATTTATTACTGCGAGAGCATAGTTTATCATAAAGGTAAGCAATAAGACTTGATGAATAATATATGCTGTAATAGGATCCACTACGTCTGTAAGGGCTTTAGGCACATCAACTATTAGTATCCCTATCTTCTTGTTAGGCTCCTTAGTAACTGTAACAGAGTAGTGCTCGCCATCCCGATAAAGTGTTATAATGAACGTGGTCCTCTTAGACACATTACCTAGGATTCTTGTCACATCATTAATACCGTGTATTGCCGATCCATTAATCCCTAATATGAGTGATCCGGGAATGATTCCAGCTCTTTCAGCAGTGCTATTAGGTTCAACATCAATTATGGCAGCATAGACCCCAGAGGCCATAAGCGGATTTAGGGCTAAGACGAGAATTGCTAAGGCTAGAATAAGATTAGCTGCTACACCAGCACTATAAACTCTTAGCCTAGAAATAAGCCTTGTTGATCTCAAAGCCTCCTCCGAGATCTCCACGAAAGCTCCTGGTATTAGAGCCAAGAATACCACTAGTCCCACGGAATTTATTGGAAGCTTCTCGGCCTTAGCTGCAAGTGCATGTGACAACTCGTGGACAATTATTGCTATGGAGAGGCCAGGGAGGAGGTAGAAGAAGGTCTCAACGGATATTGTTATTCCAGGGACTAGGGGTGCGAAGGGTGCAGTGGCCTTAGAGGGCTCAAGAATTCTCTGCAGTAAACTTCTTAGAGAAATCCCATAGAACTCTATAGCTGCGTAGGCTAATAGGCCTAAACCTATAGTAGAGTAAGCTATGATCCACCTAAAGCTAGCTATTCTATCGAGCCAAGAGAGGTTCCTCGATAAGCGTAGCATGAACAATAGTGGGTTGAAGACAAGCCTTGCCTTCTCATCCTTCCTACAACGCAGCCCACAATAGCCTCCAATAATCATCCATGCTAAGACATATGATAATAGTATGAGTAGCTTGGGATCCACACTATAACACCAGTCGACAACACCTAGTGAAACATGTATTAGCGTGACATAGGAGTATAAATAGGTAAATGATTCTATAGTAGCCTAGCGGGGAAATGGCATTCACCGATAGTACAAGGCTAGACTAGTGATCACCCATGAGAGAGAAGATAGAAAGAAGAGGAGAGTATCGACAAGTAATTTATAGCAATAAGCACTGGGAGCTGCTTAGGAAGCTGAGAGCTGAAGCACTTAAAATACTATCTATACTGTACCAGCATAAAATTCATGCTATAGTGCACGGCAGTATCGCACGTGGTGATGTAAAGCCTACAAGCGATATAGATGTATTTATACCTAATCCCCTACCACCCTACCTTGTAGAACTCATATTGGAGAAGGCAGGATACCGGATCCATTATAAGGTAATAGTACAAGCCACACCGAGCATGACGCCCAAGGCTTATATCGTGCTAGACGAGGAGGAGAAAAGGGTAGTATCTTTTCCTCTAGCTAAGCTTAGTAGACGCGAATACGAGTTCTACTTCTTTGGAGGAGCCTTAGACTACAACGAGCTCTCCAAGAACAAGCGTGTACCTGGCGTTGATAAAAGACTAGTATTAATAGAGCCGACTGAGGAGGGCCACTTGGAGTCGCCAGTTATAGGTAGGGAGGCTGAGGTCGCGAGAAAGCTCAACATTGAGGTAGATACTGTCCTGGAGAGAGTTAGGGTTCTTAGTAGACGTGACGAGATAGGGCGAACAGGGGTCTTCCTAAAACACGTGCTGGACTCCGACGAGCCCCTGGAAGACGAGGTTCGCAGAATAGCTCAGGAGAATACGCACTTCAGGAGAATACTCATATCGAGGGGGTCACCCTTTATTTGAAGGGAATAATTAAAGCAGAATACTTTGCCTATCTAGGCAGGCTTGCGAAGGGATGCACCTACTGTATGAGGGGAAGGGAGATAGTAGTATTCATCACGGGCCTTTGTGATGAAAGATGCTTCTACTGCCCTGTCTCGAGGGACAAACTCTATAAGGATGTAATCCTAGTAGATGATGAGGCCGTAGAGAAGCTTAGAGATATAGTTATAGAGGCTCACCGGCTTGGTGCTGAGGGGGCTGGTATTACAGGTGGAGACCCCTTAAAGGTATTACCCAGGACGCTTAAAGCCATAAGGCTTCTTAAAAGGGAATTCGGTGACTGGTTTCACATCCATCTATATACTAGTGGAAGACATCTAACAAGTAGTGTCGTGAAGATGCTAGAGGATGCAGGGCTTGACGAGATACGCCTGCATCCCGTCTCAGAGAACCTGCTTGGAAAAGTACTTGTAGCTAAGAGGGTGGCTAGAAGGCTTAGCGTTGGTGTAGAGGTACCTGTTCTCCCAGATCGTAAGGAGGAGCTTAAGAAGCTCATACTATGGCTTGATAAGCATCACATAGACTTCATTAATCTTAATGAGCTTGAGGTCTCACCAGCTAATGTAAACGAGATCATGCTTAGAGGATATAGAGTTAAAGATGACGGGAGAAGTGTAGCTGGAAGCGAGGAGGCTGCCATGGAAATTCTAGAATGGGCTGAAAGCCGAGTCAAGTACACTAGTATACACTATTGCCCTGCCAGGTATAAGGATAAAGTGCAATTAAGGCTAAGGTTTTTCATAAAAGCATTGAGAATTAAGAAGCCCTATGAAGAGGTCACGCCCTTTGGTACTCTTAAGGCAAAACTAGTTAAGCTAGGAGCCATGTTTTCGCCTCAGAAGCTCTATGGCGAAGGCCTCGGCGAGGCTATAGATGATGGAATAGCCCTAGTAGCAGTTGACGCCGATACCCCTACAGATGCAACCATTATAGAGTATTATCCCTTCTCAGATAGATTTGAAAGGCTTAAAGCGAGATTAGCTCGTGGCGGCCTCCTCGCCAAGATATATAGGGAATCTTAGTAGTGCAGCTATCCCGCCAAGAAGCTTAAGTCTCTGGCCCTGAGGGGACTCCGTATTTATGAATATTATGTCCGCATGCTGGCTCTCGGCCCTCCTGAGCACCTCTTCAACTAGTCTTCGCTCGTCCTCGTCATAGCTATGGACTAGCTCGTCTAGGACAATAACTTTCTCAAGCGCTCCTTGAAGAGCAGCCCTAGCCACATCCTTTAAGCCATAAACCACAAGCATCTCATCGGAGCCTATCCTTTTATCGAATTCTTCAAAAAACTTTTCAGCCTCGATCACCACTAGCTCGCGGGCTACCTGCTTGACACTATCCCTTTTAATGAGCTCGTTGAGGCCCGCTATACCCCCAGAAGACACATTATCCACTACCAGTCTTATAGCCAGTTTTTCTCTAAGTAAATCTGCTAGCCTGTTTTTTAGAAACCCGGGACCTGCAATGATTACTGCGAGCGGGTTAAACTTATTGATGTGCTCCTCTAGCTCCTTCGCTAGCCTAGTCATTAAGCCCTTCTCTTCCTCTACTCGCCTAGGATCATCCTTGGCGGGCAACCTTGTAGGCTCTTCGTGAAGGATTTTTAGGCCTTGAGGAGTAAGGACGCCTATAGCGTATTCGTCGTAATCTATTGCTACGAGAAGGAGGCGTACACGGCTAACCTGTCTCTCTAATCTCTCGAGTAGATGTTGAGGCCATCCCCTAGGCTTTATTATCTCAAGCTCTGAGCCCACGGATATGTTGAGCGTATGGTATTTGCCTTTAAGCCCGAACCTCTCTGGGCCCTCTACTATCACGCCGCGTATCCTAAGTCTATCCGTGAACGCCTGGAACTCTAGTGATGTAACCTTTATCGTGAGAACCATTGGGACACGGGAGCTATGCCCAGAGCCTCTTTCCCCGAACTTGATCTCACGGAAAGTTCTAGCACGAACTAAATCGCCCTCTGATATGGCTAGGTAGAGGGCCCATAGGTCATCGCTTGTCTCGGGGACGAGCTTCAGAGCTCCATGCCTAAGATCCTTAGCCAGTATCTTCATTAGAGCCCCACTCTCCACGAGTATAACCATTAGCCAGACTACATGCTTTAGGCCCTACTAAGTATTATTAATTAGCCAGAAGCTTCTAGCAAATGTAAAAAGGCAGGTCTATAGCCGTGGGGATAGTAATACGTAGCGCTACTTTAAAGGATCTTAAAAGAGTCTATGCTATAGAGTTAGCATCGTTCACGAATCCTTACCCTGAATGGTACTTTACTTTATTGCTGGGGGTTGCGGGAGAACTATTTACCGTGGCTGAGTATGACGGCGAGATCGTAGGATATAGTGTTGCTGTCCTACGAACTGGAGGGGTATGCCATCTTGTAAGCATAGCTGTTGACCCAAGGTATAGGGGGAGGGGTATCGGGGCAAGACTCCTACAAGATACTGAAGACAGGTGTAAGAGGATTGGGGCAAGATCGATTATACTAGAAGTCTCCCACAAGAATCTTGTAGCCTACATGCTATATAGTAGTAGGGGGTACGAGCCGCTAAGATTCATTAAGGACTACTACGGCAAAGGAGACCACGCCATACTGCTCTTGAAGATATTCAAGCCTAACCGTAATATAGGTTAAGCTTCTTAGAAGGAGAGCCTGGGGCTTCAGGGTAAGAATACTATGAGGACAAGGTTCCTATTCCTAGACTCCAGCTACGAAGTAGTAGGTAGGGAGCCAGTAGTAGTATTATGGGGTATTGACGAGGAGGGTAAACGCATAGTATTACTAGATAGGAGGTTTAGACCATACTTCTATGCACTCGTAAGACAAGGCTATGAGGATAAGCTCGAGCATATAAAGAGGGAAATTAAGCTGATAAGTAAGGCTGCTAGCCCAATAATATCCGTAGAGGAAGCTAGAAAGAAGTACTTTGGCAGAGAGAGATCCGTGCTAAAGATAACAACGGTTATACCCGAGTACGTTCGAGAGTATCGTGAGGCTGTCAAGAAAATAGATGGAGTCGAAGACTACCTGGAAGCTGACATAAGGTTTGCAATGAGGTATATCATAGACCACCACTTATATCCCTTTACATGGTATGAGGCCGAAGTAGCAGAGACAAACATAGCAGGCTTCAGAGTGGATAAAGTATATGAGGTTAAAGGGGATATAAGGGAAGAGAAGTCCTATGAGACCAAGCTGCCCGAGCTACGCATTATAGCATTCGACATAGAGGTTTATAGTGAGAGAGGATCACCTAATCCTGCACGAGACCCAATCATAATAATAGCCCTAATGAATGATAAAGGTGAGATAAAGACATTCCTTGCCGAAGAAGAGGATGGACGCTATAAGGATAAGAAGCCTATAGAAGAGTTCATAAGCTACATAAAGAACTATGATCCGGACATCATAGTAGGATACAATAGTAATGAGTTTGATTGGCCCTACCTAGTTGAACGTGCTAAGATGAACAACTTAAGGCTCGACATAGGCAGGAGAGTAGGGGCAGAGCCGACAACAAGCGTCCACGGCCATATATCTATTGCTGGCAGGCTAAACGTGGATCTTTATAACTATGCTGAGGAGATGCACGAGATTAAAGTCAAGACACTAGAGGAGGTAGCAGAGTATCTGGGTGTAATGAAGAAGAGTGAAAGGATCCTAATAGATTGGTGGGAGATACCTAAATACTGGAGTGATAAAGCGAAGAGACCGAAGCTGATACAATACGCTGTTGACGACGTTAAGTCGACTTATGGGTTAGCTGAAAAAATCTTACCTTTCGCCATCCAGCTCTCCAGGACAACAGGTGTACCGCTAGACCAAGTAGGTGCGATGAGCGTTGGATTTAGGCTTGAATGGTACTTGATAAGAGCTGCTTATGATCTTAACGAGCTGGTGCCAAATAGGGTTCAGAGACGTGAGGAGAGCTATAAGGGTGCCATAGTCTTGACGCCGCTTCGCGGAGTCCACGAAAACATAGCTGTATTAGACTTTAGCTCAATGTACCCCAACATAATGATTAAGTACAATGTGGGCCCAGACACCATAGCTAGCGCAGACGAGTGTAAAAGAGAAGATGAATGCTATAAGGCTCCCGAAGTAGGGCATAGGTTTAGGAAGGAGCCACCAGGCTTCTTCAAATCTGTGCTTACTAATCTCCTCACCCTTAGAAGGAAGGTTAGAGAGATGATGAAGAACTATCCTGTTGATAGCCCTGAGTATAGGCTTCTCGATGAGAGGCAGAAGGCTTTGAAGATTCTGGCTAACGCAGCTTATGGCTATATGGGTTGGACGGGGGCACGCTGGTATTGCAGGCAATGCGCTGAAGCCGTCACGGCATGGGGTAGGAACCTTATACTTTCAGCCATAGAGTACGCAAGAAAGCTAGGACTAAAAGTGATCTATGGCGATACGGACTCGCTCTTCGTGGAATACATACCCGAGAAGATTAAGAAGCTAATAGACTACGTAGAGAAGGAGATGGGCTTCGAGATAAAGATAGACAAGATATATAAGAGGGTCTTCTTCACGGAATCGAAGAAGAGGTATGCAGGACTATTAGAGGATGGCAGGATAGATATCGTGGGCTTCGAAGCCGTACGAGGCGATTGGTGTGAACTAGCAAAGGAGGTTCAAAGTAAAGTAGCCGAGATAATACTGAAAACAGGTGAGACGAGCAAGGCTATAAACTACGTAAGGGACGTCGTCGCTAAGCTCAGCAAGGGCCTAATACCATTAGAGAAGCTGATAATCTGGAAGACGCTAAGCAAGAAGATAGAAGAGTATGAGGCTGAAGCCCCACACGTTACTGCTGCCAAGAGAATGATCGAGCAAGGGTATAAGGTTGGGCCTGGAGACAAGATAGGATATGTGGTTCTGAAGGGTGCTGGAAAGGTCTCACAACGCGCATATCCATACTTCATGGCTAAAGTTGACCAGATAGACGTAAACTACTACATAGACCACCAGGTGATCCCAGCAGCACTACGTATACTAGGCTATTTCGGGGTGACAGAGAAGCAGCTTAAGGCGGCTGCAACTGGACAAAGGAGCATACTAGACTTCTTTGCTATGGGGCGAAGAGGAAATAAGGGCTGAGAGGACTATCCATTTGTCACCGTTATGGGCGTTAGCAGTGCAGCTAGCATCGTGGAAGACAATAGCATGGATAATAAGGAGAGCTGATATAATCTTAGAGGTAGTTGATGCCAGGGATCCTATATCGACGAGGAGTAGGAAACTAGAGAGGCTAGTAGCAGCCCTGAATAAGAAGCTAATAATAGTGCTCAATAAGTCTGATCTCGTGCCAAGGCATGTAGCTGAGAAGTGGAAGAGAATACTGAATAATAGGGGATATAGAGCGGTCTATGTGGCTGCTAGAGACCATAAAGGGACCAGGGTTCTCCGAAGAACGATAAATGAGCTTCGAGAAGCTGATCCAACAATAGTAGCTGTAGTGGGCTTCCCGAAAACAGGGAAATCGACCATAATAAACGCCTTGAAGGGCAGGCACTCGGCTAGTACAAGCCCCATACCTGGAAGCCCTGGCTACACTAGGAGAGCACAATTATACCGTATAGGCCAGAAGCTCTACATGCTTGATACGCCTGGCATCATACCAGTTGAGGGAGGCCCCCTAGAAGCTATTATTAGAGGCTATGCACCCGAGGAGCTGAGAGACCCTATAAAACCAGCCATAATGCTCATCGAGAGAGCATTAAAGTATAACCCCTATGCTATTAAGGAAGCATATGGTATAGATGAAAGAGACCCGTACAAGATACTAGAGCTTATAGCGATAAAGAGGGGATGGTTCTATAAGAAGGATAAAGAACCTTTAGTCGAAGAAGCTGCACGGACGGTAATAAGAGACTATCATGAGGGTAAACTCAGGTTCTACGTTCCTCCCGAAGATGCTACGTAGCTGCTACTCCTGAATACATCCCTCCTCTCTAAGCCTGAGCCTCCATAGACTAACAGGAGTCCATAATATCCAAGCTGGTATTAGCTTTATCAGCTCGTAGGCCTCCTCCCAACTCTCTAAGCCAAGTTTTGATGCAAGTTCTTCAAGACTCATAGGCCTATGTAGGTACTCGTGCAAAGTTTCAAGGACTTCGGGGGATACGAATATTTCTCTTTCACCTACGCGTACCTTGTATCTCTCGCAACTGTTACTAGACCCCATATGGCTTCCCTAGGAGCCTTAATTCTAGCCTAGCTATATCTTATAAAGCTAGCTCAGGAGCGGTACCCGGGGGCGGAAGGTAGTCATCATTTACTTCTAATCGGTGCTGGAACGCTCGGGCATCCCGCCCATATAGTCTTGGGAGTGTTTTTAACCCTAACCTTAAAATACTTATGGTAGTCTATTACCTAGGATTCTCTTCAAGGCCCTGATTATGTCATAGTATATGCTGTCTCTATTCTCAATCGTAATTCTGAACCAATTGCCTCTCTCCCTTAGGATGGGAAGAATCACCGGGTCATTAAGTCTTGCATGAGCTACGTATACTCCGGGCTTACCGCTTTTCACAGCATCTATTATGGATGATCTTATTCCTATGAGTCTTAGCTCCATAGGCCCTATCTCGTCTATAGCTATTACATCCGCTTCTCTTAGCGCCTTACTTATAGCTTGTCTTGCAACTTCCTCAGCTTCCCTACATACATGGTATTTTCCTATTCTAGGCCCGTCAAAACACGAGTCTACTCTTGCTAGCCAGCCTTCTATTAACCCGTCGATGGACCTTATTCTAAATCCTATCCTGGCCCCTTCACGCCTAACCTCTGGGCATACAAACCCATGTACCTTGAGCCCGTTTTGTTTTAATATTGACACTATCCTCTGAAAGAGGGTTGTTTTTCCTACTCCGGGCCTACCTGTTAGAACCACTATGTTCTTCTGCATAGCACTATGCCCTACAAGCAGTCATCTTACTATTGCATAACATCCCACACTCTTTTCGTATATCATGCCGTCTCTGCGGAAAACCCTTATAGCCTCATCAACTACATTTGACTCTATCCCCTCACTCGCCGCCCTCCGTACAATCTCTTTTATCTTTGCACATCCCTCGGGACTCTCCTCTTCAAGTTGCTCTATAATTTCTATTAGTCTAGAGTACTTTTCTTGTCTACTTCTAGGCTTACCCGTCATTATCACGTCTATGTCTAGTCTACCGCTCTCAACATCTATTCCTGCGCTTTCGAGAAACGTTTTCATGAGCCTTATCGCCGCCTCTGCATCCTCCTCTAGCACTTCCTCGCGTAAAGCCATTCTAGCGTGGGCTTCTGCTAGACGGATTAAGGCTTCAAGCTGCCTAGCTGTAATGGGTACTGGCGACTCAGCTGACTCTATGCCCAGCTTCCTCATCTCAACATAGAAGTCCTCTATAAGCTTCATTGCTGATGGGGTTAACTTAGGCCTTATGTATCTCCTAGCGTAACTTATGTACTTCTTCAAGAGGTCGGGGGGTATCTCTGGTTTAAGCTTTTCTGCTTCACGGTGCACCCTTAGCACGTGCTGAGCAAGCCTCCTATCCTCCTCGGGGTTCGGCTGATCCCTTAGCACGAATATGAGGTCGAACCTAGAAAGGATGGTTACTGGAAGATTTATGTTCTCCATTATAGTCCTATTGGATAAATATCTACCGAATTTGGGGTTTCCTGCTGCAATTATTGTTGTCCTGGCGTTGAGCCTGGCGACAATACCTGCTTTAGCTATACTCACGGTCTGTTGCTCCATGGCTTCATGTATAGCTGTTCTATCCTCATCCCTCATCTTATCTATCTCGTCTATTGCTGCTACACCACCATCAGCTAGAACCAGTGCTCCTGCCTCGAGATAGTATTCTCCGGTTGCCTTATCACGGATTACGGCTGCTGTGAGACCAGCAGCTGTAGCACCTTTACCAGTAGTATAAATTCCTCGTGGCGCTATCCTCGCTACGTATTGGAGCAGTTGGCTTTTAGCTGTACCAGGATCACCTATTATCAGAACGTGAATATCCCCCCTGATTCTTACACCATCGTTAGTGATCTTAGGTATTCCCCCGAAAAGGGCTAGCGCTATAGCCTCCTTTACATCCCATAGCCCATAGATTGATGGAGCGAGGCTAGCTATGATCTTCTTATGTATCCACGGGTCTCTAGCTAATGCTCTAATCCTCTCCTCATCCTCCCTCGTTATGGTGACCTCCTCTAAAGCCTTCTGCGAGACTTCTACGTGGTTAGCATCGATGTAAAGGTCGTAGATGAGCCTCTTCTTTGAGGCTGAATCAGGTCTAACCCTTACAATACCAACTACTGTTACTCTATCCCCTGGCCTTACTAGATCTACTAGCTCGTCCTGGAAGACTACTTCAATGCTTCGAGGAAGCTGGCCTGGTGGAACCTCTTCTGGCCGCTCTTGTATGACTACACGCTGCCAGTCGACTAGCTTAGACCTCTCGAGGATAAGACGGAATTGGCCGCTGGATCTCCCGCAGATAGGGCATACCTGTGGTTTCTCAAAAGTCTCACCTATAATTTCTCCCTCTGGTGGCCAGTCAAACTCATGGCATTCACCCTCGTAGCAATGCTTGATTCTTGCTTTAACTACACGCTCCTTTACTGGTGTTGCTCTAACCAATATTCCTTCCAGCATTACAAGTTTTCCTATCTGGTCACTCTTGAGCCTCCTTAAAGGAGTAGTCTTTGGAAGCCCCCTTATCCTCACCATGAACGACGTCTCGGTCTCAGCGTACTCCGGGCTCTCTTGTGCTATGGCGTCACGTAATGCCTCCGAAGCCTGCCTTAGTACTAGGTCAGGCTGTTCTATTAGGAACCTTGCAAGTCTGTTATCAAACAAGTAAAGATCGTTGTAGTCCACTACTAGACTACGCTGACCCATTGCGATCATTTTACGTATTCTCTCAAGATACTTGTAATTACCACTAGTATCCCTAAAGCTCCTTATAAACTCAAAGAACTTATCACGGACATTTATTACCTCCGTTTTTTCGGTCTTAGCTATTGGTAAGGCCATGGCTTTCCACCTTACTCCTCTATGAAGCCTAGGAGCTCTGTCTTCCATGCGTCAAGAAGCTTATGCATTGTATCTAGGAGGACTTGTTCCTCTGGTGAAAGCTTCTGGTATATATCGGCGAGGAGAGCAGGACTCCTCATGACTTGAAGTATGAATGTAATCCTCTTATTAACTATCTCTGAAAGATATGATGCAGCCTTGCTCCGTTCCTCAAGGATAACGGGACTTAGCTCCTTGCGTACACGCTTACTTAACTCTAGGTAGTATTCTCTAGCCATGTTATAGAAGTCTTTTGGAAGCTGCTCGAGTTCTCCAGGGTTTCTAGCCGACATAGTAGAGAAGTGTATACGAGCTATATCTTGGAGTGTAATGGGCGTCTCCACGTACTCCGCATAGCCATTTTCGACCAATAGTTCTGCAAGCCATCGAGGAAGCTCTAGTTCTACTCCTTTCCGAAGCTCTAGTTCGACGCCATCCAGGCTTACCACACCAAGATCTTTTAAAACCATGACGCGTACTGGCTTAAGCATAAAGTTTAGCCTTAGCATTCTCATGCGGTTTTGAACTAGTTTACTCACCTCCTCCATAATAACCGCCTATTCACCCTAGGCTTCTATTTTCTAAGATTCGTAGCCCTAATATAGGTTGGAGCATAATACCATAATAGCGTATGAGCGGGTAGAAGGGTATGAGTAGCCCAATCTCTGAACTCCTATGGGCCGAGAAATATAGGCCTAGAACCCTTGACGAGATTGTTAACCAGGAGGAGGTTGTACGTCGGCTTAAGAAGTTTGTAAAAGAAAAGAACATGCCTCACCTGCTCTTTGCCGGTCCCCCTGGAACCGGGAAGACTACTGCCGCACACGCATTAGCGCATGACCTCTTCGGCGAGAACTATCTCCAGTATATGTTAGAGCTAAACGCTAGCGATGAGAGAGGAATTGATACTATTAGGACGAAGGTGAAAGAGTTCGCACGTAGTAGAACACCTCCCCATATCCCGTTTAAGATAGTATTGCTGGATGAAGCTGACAACATGACTGCTGATGCCCAGCAAGCTCTTAGAAGACTTATGGAGATGTATACTGCCACTACTAGGTTTATCTTAGCTGCCAACTATCCGAGCAAGATTATTGAACCTATACAATCAAGATGCGCTGTCTTTAGGTTTACACCACTCAAAAAGGAGGATGTTATCGCGAGGCTTCAATGGATATGCAGCCAGGAGGGCTGTAAGTATACTATCGAGGGCCTTGAAACCATCTATGAGGTTAGTGAAGGCGATATGAGGAGGGCTATAAATATTCTTCAAGCAGCTGCGGCTATAGGCGAGGTAACACCTGAGGTAGTCTACAAGGTCGTAGGACTAGCTCATCCACAAGAGATTCGAGAGATGATAAAATTGGCTCTTAGCGGGAGCTTTATGGAGGCTAGGGAGAGGCTAAGGAAGCTTATGATCGAGTACGGGCTTAGTGGCGTTGATATCATTAAGCAGATACATAAGGAGATATTTAGTAACGAGCTAAGAATACCCGATGAGATGAGAGTAATAATAGCTGATTATGCTGGCGAAATACAATTTAGACTAGTCGAAGGCGCTGATGACGAAATACAGTTGAACGCCTTCCTGGCATGGCTTACATTATTGGGTAAGAAACTTGCGCCCCGAGGGTGATCAGATATCTCCTCCCAGAGAAACTTACCATGGATAATAAAGTATAGGCCTAAGAGGATAGACGAGGTAGTTAACCAAGAGGAGGCTAAGAAGCACTTCATACCATGGCTTAAACAATGGCTCTCCGGTAGGCCTCCAGCAAAAAAAGCTGCATTATTCTACGGGCCTGCAGGAGTAGGCAAGACAAGCCTCGTTGAAGCAGCTGCAAGGGAGTATGGCCTAGATCTTATAGAAATGAATGCTTCTGATTTTAGGCGGAGAGAGGATATAGAAAGGATAGCTAAGGTAGCAGCAACACAGAGAGGGTTATTTAGTAAGGGCAAGATAATACTATTAGACGAAGTGGATGGTATATCCGGGACTTCCGACCGAGGGGGGCTTGACGCGATACTAGAACTCATACAATCCACAAAACACCCTGTAGTAATGACAGCCAATGATCCATGGGACCAAAAGCTTAAACCACTTAGAGACTCTTCCATTCTAATACCATTTTACAGGCTCAGCGAGAGAGACGTGATATCGGTTCTTAAGAGGATCTGCGAAAGGGAGAATATACGCTGCGAGTATGATGCATTAAAAATCATAGCATCTAGATCTGAGGGAGATCTACGCTCAGCCATCAACGATCTACAATCAATCGCCGAGGGCTATGGCGAGGTCACTCAGAATATAGCTAAGAACCTCGTTTACGCCAGGGATAGAGAGTATTCTCCGTGGGAGATGCTTAGGAACCTCTTTATGTCAAAATATATCTGGCAGGCTAAGCGCGCTGTTACCCATACGAACCTAGATTACGAGACCATATTGGAGTGGATTAACGAGAATATTCCTAACCAGTACACGGATGCAGAGGATATCTGGAGAGCATATGAGGCTTTAGCGAGAGCTAATATCTATCTCGGTAGAATAAGGAGGAGTGGTGCATGGGACCTATTATCCTATGTATTCGATTTAATAGGACCATCAGTCATGCTTGCACGTAGAAAGAGCAAGTTCAAATGGGCGAAGTATCAATATCCTCAGAAAATAGTCATGATGGCTAAAACTAGGGAGGCACGTGAGCTTAGAGAGGCTATAGCAGCACACCTAGCATCCAGGCTCCACTCATCAAAAAGGATTATAAAGAACGATGTACTACCATACTTAATGGTCATATTTAAATACAATCCCGAGTATGCTGCAAGAATATCTAGAGCCTATAATTTCAATGAGAGGATGATAGCATATTTAGCTGGTCAACAGAAGGCTAAGAAGATTATAAGCTTACTTCAGGGTAGAGAGGGGAGAGGGGTGCGAGAAGCTAGAAGATCCTAGAAAGAGCTGAAGCTAGGCTAGGATTCATTACTAAGACTTCTAAGCACCTCAAGAATCATTAAGGTCTTTGGATTAGAATAGTTAAGGCTATAGATCTTTGCACGGCCTATCACACGCTCCTCCACAATACCCATCTCCACCAGCTCTCTAAGGTGTCTTGAGACACTGCTATGGTGTAAGCCTGTTTCACGTGTAATTCTCGTAATATTAGACTCTATGACCCTAGATAAGAATAGAAGTATTTTGAGCTTACCCTTACTACCTAGTATTAGTAATGCCTCGCTTGATGCAGGACGCGTCACTGTAATCTCCTCTTTTCGATAACATCCATTACTTTCTCTTCTAGTAAGTCTAAGGGACCAATGTTAATACCTATGAGGGTACTCTTCCCTCTAAAGCCCTTCCCGGAAACTCTAGCATCTATTATGCCGAGCCTCTTAAGATTCATGACATAGTCGTAGACTTGTGTATGTCTTCTAGGCCTTTCACCATAATCCTCGCAGACGCCTCTATATTCCCTTTCAACATCACCTATGCGTACATAGGGTTGACCGCTAGACTTAAGTACTCTAATGGTTGCAAGCAGTAATAGTAGCTCATGGAGCTGGAGATAATTAAGGTTATCTATAACGATTGCTATATTCTGGTCTATTGTTGCATGGGCTCTTCTTACATGCTCAACACTTACCCTTCCTGAGCCCTCCCGGTCAGCTTCCTCGCCAGCTAGTAGTAGGAGTTCTAATGCATGCCTGGCATTACCGCTACCCCCTTTATCGTGACCGACTATATCTGCAATATACTTAAATACTTCATCGTCTATAGTGCCCTCGTGGAAGGCCTCAGCCGCCCTAAGTTTCACTATGTCATAAATTTCGTTGCTCACATAAGGCTTGAAGTATATCACGTTCCTTATTAGGTAGCTCTCTGTGGCTGCATCGAGCCTTGAAAGACTATTAAGATCTCTAGCTATGAATATGTAGTTTACCCTCTTGGTAAGAGACGGATGCTCATCATACATTCTTACTAAGAAATACACGGCATCACTACCAGCTGTCTCGATGAAGTAGTCAAACTCGTCTAAGGCTATAATGACGTATTTGTCCTTCTCCTCTAAGTGTCTAATTATGAGGGAGAACATTTCTTGTGCTGAGAGTCCTCTTTGGGGTACAGGAATGCGGAGCTGTTTCGCTATTTCCTGTATGACTAAAAATAGGGTTCTATCCCTGTGACAATTTACATGGACATACTCGAAGCGTATTCCACGTTGCCTTGCAAATAGCTTGAAGTCTATGCCGAATCTTCTAGAAGTAACTGTTTTTCCCGTTCCTATACCCCCTACAAGTAATACCCTTTGCGATATAGAGCCTGGATCTATCAGTATGCTCCTAAAATACTCCGCCAGTCTCTTTAACTGCTCCTCCCTATGAGGGAGATAACCGGGTACATGCTCTGGATAGAGCTTCTCTTTGCTTTTAAATACTGATGGTCTTCCTAATACGCTTTCAATGATATCTCTCGCTGTAGACACAGTTTCGGCACCCCATTATTAGCAGGACTTGTAACACCTTTTCAAATGTATCTGGTAAGCTATGCAGGTGAACCGAAACTATCTACAGTCTTTAACCAGGTCTTAATAGGAGATTTAGTTAATGAGGCTCATAAAGTCCCTTTGAGAGAGCTATGCTCCTCCAAAAGGAGAGCCTATCATGCTTCCTATCAACAATGCTTATGACCGCCATATGGCCTATAGTTTCGACGATAATATACTTAGAAGCACGATATCTTATCCTAAGCCCGTATTTATGGATCACCCTTGATAGAATCTTTTTAAGAATAGCGGAATTGAGTCTAGACCTTATGTGTAGTTCTAAACCAATTTCACGTAGACCAGGTATCTCTCTTAGAGCTTTCCCTACTGTTAAGGCTAGGTCCACATAGGTGGCATATGCATGGTATTCTGCTGGGATTACTCTTTCAATATATGCCGGAGGGTACTGTACTACCTCGCGAAACGCCTCTCGGGGAGCCAGGGCACGGGAGTAAACACATATAGTAGAGTATTTTCTAGTACATTGCTGGACAATTACTTCTGGATCACGAGAGTATAGTGCATCACCTAGCTCTTCTATAGCCCTTTCTATGTTCTTGGGCTTAGGAGTTGCTACTAGAACAAGGCTACGGCCCCTAAGAAACCATAAGTTCTTCCTCAATGCTTAACTAGCCTCTTGAGCCACAAAGGATTAATAAAAGAATTAATTAATAAGAAAGGTATTTTAAAGGAGTGGTGCTAACCATAGAGGCTGGTAGGGCCTAAACGCGTTTAAGCCTGGATAGACTGCAGCATCACCAAGCTTTTCCTCTATCCTAAGTAGCTCATTATATTTTGCTGTTCTCTCGCCTCGAGCAGGTGCACCTGTCTTAATAAGGCCTGTCCTAAGCCCCACAGCTATATGGGCTATGGCCGTATCCTCTGTTTCGCCGCTTCTATGGCTAATTATAGCCCTCATCCCGGTGTGCTGAGCCGCTAAAGCTACATCGATAGCCTCCGTTAGCGTACCAGCCTGGTTCACTTTAACCAATACGGCCGTCGATAACTTGTCCTCAATGCCCTTCTTAAGCCTAACAGCATTGGTGGCATAAAGGTCGTCGCCTACAATGAGAATCTTACTGGATAGCTTCTCTGTTATTAGCTTGAAGCCCTCGAAATCATCTTCATGGAACGGATCTTCTATACTAACTATAGGATACGACGAGACAAGTTCTATATAGTAGTCTAAGAGTTCTTCTCGAGTAAGCTTCTTGGAATCAACACTATATGTGTCAGAGGAGGTATCGTATAGCTGCGATGCAGCTGAATCTATAGCAATAGCTACATCAGATTCTGTATAGCCAGCCCTATTAATAGCTTTCATGAGCGCGTCTAATGCTTCTCTGTTGCTGTTCATGGGTGGGGCAAATCCGCCTTCATCGCCAACGTTCAGTGCTGAACGACCATAAGAATCTTTGAGTACTTCTCTTAGCGACATATAGACCTCTACTGCCATGGTAAGAGCCCCGCTGAAACTATCACTACCCACAGGTACGATCATGAATTCTTGAAATGATAGGTTATTGCCAGCGTGAAGGCCACCATTAATCACATTGAGCATTGGTACAGGCATTATATAGGAGGAGGAGCCGCCAAGGTACTCGTAGAGGTCCAGACCCAATGTAGAGGCAGCTGCTTTAGCTACAGCCAACGAGGTAGCCGTTAAGGCGTTACCGCCTAATCTAGACTTATTGGGGGTACCATCAAGTCTCACAAGCTTCTTGTCTATTAATCTCTGTTTCCTAGCATCCATACCTATAATCTCCTTGGCTATAATATTATTAACATTATTAATAGCCCTCGATACACCCTTGCCCCTAAACCTTTTACCTCCATCTCTAAGCTCTAGGGCTTCGTAACGCCCCTTAGAAGCGCCTGCAGGTGCTGCCGCCCTCCCCACACCACCGCCACGGGTCTTAACCTCAACCTCTACCGTAGGATTCCCTCTAGAATCAAGAATCATTCTAGCACGAACATGGTCTATTAAAAAGCGTTCATCGCTATCCACGTCTTACACCTCTAGCTAAAGTTTACGCCCCACATAGGAGTTATAACACAGTCGATTTAATAGGCGATGCTAACTTTACACTTAATTATATAGAAACTATTAAGACCTGGAAGCCGCGGCCTACTTGTTTAGAAGAGGGGGTTAACGCTGTTAGTAAGACTTTAACCAAAGGCCTTACGTGTGATCGGTAATGAGGATCCTCATAGTAGGTGCTGGTAAGGTCGGCAGCCTACTAGCAAAGAGCCTTTCAGAGAAAGGCCACGATGTAATAGTAGTTGAGAAGGATGAAGCCAAGGCTGAAGCTCTTAGCAGGGAAGCTGATGTAAAAGTATATAACTCTGATGCTACAGACCCAGCCCTCTATGAATCCGAAATAGACTTATCTACCATAGACATAGTAGTAGCGACAACCAATAGAGACGAAGTAAACATGCTTATAGCGATGCTTGCGCGAGAATATAATGTACCAAGGATAATAGTCAAGGTTAGGGACACCAAAATAGCATACATAATTGAAAAGCTCGGTATTGAGAGCATTATAGTTGAGCCGAATATCACAGCAAACATGATACTTGGGGTCATAGAAGGAAAAAAGACGGTGGTTGAACTACTTCCCTCCTTCAGCGGATACTATAAAATAGTATCATTTACTATAAGTGAACAGGACTATGCGTTCCGTAAAACCCTAGATGAAATAAACTATCCTAGAAATGCTGCAAAGATTCTCGCAATATTTGATGGCGAAGAGTTTAGAGACCCCGAGGAAATAGGCTTATTAGAAAAAGGCTACGAGGTCATAGCGCTTGTCAGAGAAGACATGATAGAGGACTTCATAAAAGCATTCAGATGAGAAATAGCTGAATTGATGCTATTTAAGATTCTAGGGAGGTGCTTAGAGGTTGATATTAGAAAACTTAACCATAAACACGACCGAAATAGCCAACACTATTTCAGCCTCGCTCAGCAGCTTCACCGTGAAGATACTACTACCCATACTCATAGCAGTTTTAATTGCTTACATATTCCTCAGAGTAATACATTATATACTAAGCAAGCTAGCCGAGAGGAGACTAATTACGACAACCCTGGTAGACCAGATATACAAGCCCTTGACCCTATTAACATACACACTATTAATCTTCATAATAATTTATGTTGCTACGGGTCTTCGCGAAATAGTCTTCCTAATCATAGTCTTTATAGTTATCGCCCTCCTAGCTAGCTATAACGTGTTATCAGACCTAATAGCATACTATGTGATATTATGGAGTGGGAGGCTTCGCGTAGGAGATCTTGTAGAACTACCTACGCTAAACGTAAGAGGAAGAGTAATATCAATAGATACTACGGCGACAACAATAAGAAGGTCAGATGGAACTCTAGCACATATTCCAAATCGTAGCATAGTATCATCCCCCCTCAACATACTCTCTCAGAGCGAGTCTAGGCTACATATGAGGATTAAAATAGCCCTTCCAAAGGATACACGGAACGCTGTCAACACTATTATTGAGGTTGAGGAGAAGATAAGGGATAGGCTTCTCAGAACAAAGCTGGTCTCAAGACCCCAGAATATAATCATAAACCTAAAACTATTAAGGAGGTATAATGCTGTCATAGAAGTCGTAATCCCATTAGCCTTGCCAGAGCCCAGAACCTACGCGATAAACTCGATTATTAGCAGCCTTACGGATGCACTATTACCGTACGACCCAGAATTCATAATAGTAAGTCCTGAAGCAGAGAGGATTATCAGAGGTTAAGGGTGGTTAGAGGGTGCCTCGGAGAAAAGACCCGCACATATGTCCAAGATGCGGTACACGCGTAGAACCAATTAAAACGTGGCAGCTAGTCTCACCCTTTCCTGATTCCAAAGGCAGGATAACAGTAACTGTCATGGGGAGCTTTGTTTGCCCTAACTGTGGTTATCGCTGGAGAGCTGTAATATCTAAGATCAAGGTTGGGGGTGAGGAAATAGAGCTTGAAGCTGGGTCGGGAAAGTCTAGGATAGAATCTAAGGAGGAGGAGAGGAGGGGAGAGGTAATAGAGATTGATATCGATGAGGAGTAGAGCTGGAGAGATACTATCGACTATAATACTAATAGTCGTTATCCTAGCTATTATTATAGCTATAAGGGACGTTCTTCTAACATATACGCAGGTTGAAACGCCTCTAGTAATCGTACATGGTTATAGCATGTACCCGTATTTCCTCGACGGCGATATAGTACTGATAATCTCCCCAGAAAAAGCTGGTATCAAGCCAGGCGATATAGTAGTATATTCTTCGGGGAAAGGCTATCTTATAATCCATAGGGTAATTAGCATCCAAGGCGAAGGAAGCCCCATGATAACCACTAAGGGCGATAATAACCTACTACCTGACTTCCCACCAACAAGTCTAAGTAGGGTTAAGGGTGTTGTTGCATCAATAACTCTTGACTGCGACCTTGGGGAGGTAAAACTAGTGTTTAAAGTCCCTGTCCTAGGAGGGCTTCTCCCCATATTTGGATAAAAGAAGGGAGGCTACTTCCTTAACCCAGCTACCAGTTGACTTTAATCTAATAATACTTGCTAGATACTCTTTGAAATCTATTCCTTCTCCCTCTAATCTATCGCTCCAAGCTTTATACGTCTCCGTGATGGTCTTGAGGGCATTATAGTGATGCTTACACAAGGGGAAAGGCTCCTTAGCTATAGCTTCCAAGTCACATAGAATACATCTATGTGTAGGCTTAATTATTCCTAATGACTTAGCTAGCTCAAGGCCCGCTGCCTCCAAGTGTTTTGACTTAAACTCCATCATTAAGTTCCTTATCAATTCCTTAGCCTCATTTATTATCTCCTCTCTGCTCCTCTTCCCAAGCCTTATATCCTCCAGCATTCTCTCAAACTCCCGGGTTAGCGACACACTAGTCAACTTAGGGAAATACTTTCCAAGGATACTTGCAACACTATAGCCTAGTGGCGTCACCACTATACCGTTCCTAGCTAGCTTTAAGTAGCCACGCTCAAAGAGAGTATCTACGATCCTAGCACGTGTGGCTTCGGTACCAATCCTGTTAGCTTCCATCCATTTTACTAGCGAGGCCTTAGTATACCTTGGTGGAGGAGAAGTGTACCTCTTAGCGATCCAAACCCTAGCTATGCGTAGCTTCTCTCCCTTCCTCAGGTTAATGGGCTTAGCACCAGTTATCTTTATAAAAGGATATGCTTTAAGCCATCCCTCATCTATTACGCTGATCGCTGTATAGGTTGAGGATCTAGCTATTTTAGGGGCTTTAAATACTATAGTCTCCTTCACTATTCTTAACGGAGGATACATTGAGGCCAAGAACCTTCTTACTATCAAATCGTATATTCTTTTCTCATGGGGTGTTAGATCCCTTATAGCCCTTATATCCCCCGTAGGATGTATAGCTGGATGTGCAGGATCGGTTTTAGGCCCATTACGGGGACGCGGCACAATAGGCTTTTCCAGTAACATGTTAGCTAGCTTTGCATACTCTGGTAGCTTAGCTAGGCCCGAAAGTATGCTCTTTATATCAATCGACTCAGGTATTCTCTGGCTATTGGTTCTCGGATAGCTTATGAGGGCCTCGATATAGAGCTTCTCTGCAATCGCTTGTGTCTTGCTCGGGCTATAACCATAGATCCTTGCTGCCTCAGCCTGTAAATCACCAAGGTTGAAAGGTGGTGGAGGGGGTTTTACCACGTATTCCCTCTTAACCTCATCCACTAACACTATAGTAGAGGCTTTTAGAGCCCTAGCTAGTTCTTTAGCATCTATGAGCTTGTTATAAGCCCCAAATAATAGCTTCAGTCTCCTACTATCTGGAAGAACTATTTCAGTGTATACCTCAAAGTAGGGTAGGGGTATGAAGAGATTCCTCTCCTCCTCCCGCTTAACAACAGCGATTAATGTTGGCGATTGTACTCTCCCAGCGCTAAGGGAGATCCTCTTATTAGCTATTTTCTTGAGGGCATACATGAGGGCTCTACTTACATTTATCCCCCATATCCAATCGAGCTCGTGCCTAGCATGCCCTGCCTCTACAAGAAGCTTGTCAGGAGGACTCAACTGTTTAAAAGCCCTCACGATATCTGTGTCGGTGAGTGCAGAGAAAACTGCTCTATAGTAGTTGCTGGTCTTAGCTATGAGCTTTATAGCTAAAAACCCTATGAGGCTACCCTCTATGTCGTAGTCGCATGCATTTATGAAAGACTCGGCCCTACGCGCTAGGAAGCTCATTAGCTGGAAATAGCGTTTAGTATAGTTGGCTGATTCGTCTATCTCGAAAAGAGGGTACCATTCGTAGTCGAATACCGGGAAGCCGTCGCTTGGCGTGTAAAGGCCGAAAAGATGGCCTACTAAGGGAGCTACCACCATTAGATTGCCTTTAAACCTTGTAACCCAGTAGCTTACCCCGTAATAGCTGCACTTATAGAGCAATCCACTTGATTTCGCTAGCGCTTCCGCGATCCTCTTAGCCGCTTTAGGCTTCTCGGCTATTACAAGTACATAGTTGTTTGGTGGACAACGTCTACCTTCTTTTACAGGTCTAGTTTTATATGGATACAGCACCATATTACTCTTGGTCCCTGGGCTAGATAGTTATTAATTATCTAAGCGTTTTTGAGGCTAAAGGTAGGAGAACTATCTCCAAGCCTTCTTGGTTTCGTCTAAAAGCCTTTGAATAGGGATTACTTGTATGTCTCCCCTCCTAGTATACCTTACAACAGATATCGGTAGAACTCCAGCCTCGAACTCCCTCTTAGCTAGTAAAACCATGTCCTCGCGCGCTCTTTTATCAAGAGCTGTTGGATCGATTAGTGGCGGAGCACCTAAACTCAGCTGTAAAGCACGAGCACCAATAATCCTAGCAATTTCAAAGCGTGTAAGACGTTTAGGACCTATTATTATCTCCTCAGTGGGGTTGGAATTTAGATCTAATAATGCTCCTTTAGGATTCTTATTATCTGCTGATAGCTCGTTATCTTCTCCGTGAGCTCTAGCCATCAATGTAGGCTCCTCCAGAACTATGAAAATTCCCCTGTGCAGGTCAAGTACACATAGGGTAGGTTGTGTTAATATGGAGGAGTGCGTTAAAAAAGTTGTCTAGGAACCTAGATTGTCTCGTATTTACCACTCCTACAAGAGGATAAGGTTCTTCAGCGGCTAAAAACCCTTGGAGTGTTTTACTCGCCGCCTCCCTCCTCCTTCTTCCCCTTCTTTTCTTCTTTCTCCTTCTTAGTTGGTGCTGCTGCTATTACGTCGTCTATTTTGAGTATTGTTGTGGCAGCCTCCGTAGCACTCTTTAGTACTTGCTCCTTCACTAGTATAGGCTCAATGACATTTATCGATAGCATGTCTTCTGCTATCTTCGAGTTCAGCACATCTATACCAGCATTTATCTTGCCCTCCGCATGAAGCTTTCGTAGATCCATAAGGGCTTGTAGTGCGTCTAGACCAGCGCTCTCGGCCAGTATCATTGGTATCTCTTCTAGCGCATCAGCATAGGCCTCGATGGCTAGCTGTTCCTTACCGCCTACGCTCTCAGCATACTTTCTGAGCCTAAGAGCAAGCTCTACATCTGCCGCCCCACCGCCCGCCACTATCATTGGCTTTCTAAGCACATTTCTCAGGACATGTAGTGCATCGTTGAGGCTTCTCTCAGCCTCATCAAGTACCATGTCGTTTGCTCCTCTGAGGAGTATTGTTATAGCCTTGGGGTTGGGACAGCCCTCTATGAACACCATCTTATCGTTGCCCACTTTGCGCTCTTCTACAAGCTTAGCGTATCCTAGGTCTGCTGGCGTTAGGTCTCTTATGCTACTTACGATTCTGCCTCCTGTGGCGCGCTCAAGCTTCTCCATGTCGCTCCTCTTGACCCTTCTGACTGCTAGTATCTTCTTCTTCGCTAGGAAGTGCTGAGCAACCTCATCAATACCCTTCTGGGTTATCACTACTATACCTGCCTTGCTTGGATCAACACCATCTCTCTTCATACGCTCAAGGGCGACTTCATAGATTTTATCAACATACTCTTTTAATATCCTTGCTTCTTCGTCGAGGAATGCCTTAATCTGCTCTGGGCTTGTTATGTTTATCTTAGCTGTTATCTCTGGCTTCTCGACCTCCAGTGGGGTATCAAGCAACACTATGTAGGCATTCTCGACTCTTCTAGGCATACCTGGGTGTACTACCTCTTTGTCAAGCACGATGCCATTTACCATTATGCTATCAAGTAGGCTACCACCCTTCTTCTTCTCTATCTTGATATTATCTAGGCGTACCTCGTAAGTCCCATCGCCCCTCGGCTCTGCAACCTTAAGTACAGCCTCAACGGCCATCGATGTAAGCTTGTCTAGCGTCGCACCACTTCCAACATACTTGCTTATTAAGCTCACCATAGCTATCTTCTTCAACGTCTCCTTATCGTTTATATCAACCTTCTTCCCTAGCTTAGTAAGTTCCTCAAGGCTGAAGTTCAGAGCCTTCTTGTACCCCTCTATTATCGTTGTTGGATGAATATTCTGTTCTAGCAAGTTTTCAGCTCTATCGAGTAACATGCCTGCTAATACTACTGCGCTTGTTGTACCATCACCCACCTCTGCATCCTGGGCCTTAGCCACCTCTACGAGTAGCTTAGCTGCTGGATGCTGGACCTCCATCTCCTTAAGTATGGTTGCGCCATCGTTGGTTATTGTTACATCGCCGAAGCTGTCTACGAGCATCTTGTCTAGTCCTCGAGGCCCTAAGCTTGTCCTAAGCACTTCGGCTAGAACCTTAGCTGCAAGAATGTTGCTACGTAAGGCCTCCCTGCCATATGTTCTTTGCGTACCTTCTTTCAATACGAGTACTGGAATACCCTGCAGGGCCATGTACCTACACCCCTCTCTTAGCGCCCATCAACATCACTCAGACCTGCTTCTATATAAACTTTTCTCCTAAAGTTTCTCCTAAGGATATAGAATTATAAAGATCGTTCGACATGGTTACCATGGGGTCAGATCCGCATGAAGTACTGCACTATATGCGGCAAACGTAAAGCCTTCTACTATCATCGCATCTCCGGCAACTACGTATGCGATAAATGCCTCCGAAGAATAATTATCAAGAACATTAAAAAGGCTTTTGGGCTCTACAAGCTCATAGCCGAAATAAGACCAGAGATAGTGTACGTCATTGATCCCTGCTATCCTCTAGCATCCATAACAGGCCTAAGCCTCTTCTCATTAGCTGAAAAAGGTTTTACGGAGAAGATAAGCCTAGCAGTACCCGAGGAGGCAAAACTTGATATAAAAGAAATAAAAAATTATTCGTATTTGAATGTAGATAAAATATACTTCACGGATTATAGCATCGTAGATACCTTAGATCCAGCTGAACGCGTTAGGGGAATCAAAGCTCTAATCGTAAAGTCTAGAGAGCTTAATGGTGCTGATAACAGCCGAATCTATGTCGCACTACCATATACAAGGGATCACATAGTATTCTTTATGCTTAGATCAATGCTAGCCCCAAAGCCGCATCTCGTACCAGACTACATGCCGAGGCATGTAGACTCTTCTGGGAAAACAATATTTATAATGCCCTTTTATGAAGTAGCCCTTGAGGATTTAGCCGCATACTCTATAATTGCTAAGAGCTATGAACTGGCAAGGAGGATTATGAAGGCTTGTAAGATGAGGCGGGATGTTTATGAGGAGGAAATGCTACGTAAAATAGTGTATTCTAGGGGTAGTGAACTAATATATAGCTCGTACAAGACCTTATCCTATTTTGCTGAGGGAGTAGCAGCAAACCCTCATCTAGCCAAGTGCAGGCTTTGCAGAGGCTACGAGTATAAGAGCGTACTTGAAGCTAACGACGGGTACTGTAGAACGTGCAAGACTATAGTTAAGGGGAGAGGCGCAAACCTAAGCTACGAGGCTTTAACCCATAATTTCTAAGGGCTTTTAGCATACCACGGCGTATAGCGTACTTGTCCGAGGAATAATTCATGAAGAAGCCTATTTGCTCCCATATGATCCTACCATTGAGGTATAGTCTTAGCCTAGGTATAGATCTTATAGATAAATGCTCTAGTATTTCATCATTATCACTTACATCCACTTTAATAACCGAGACTACGGGTTCTATAGTATAGGCTATATCATCAATTAGCCCCGAAATGTATCTACCGTTGGGGGCTCTACTGTCATATGCTAAGAGTAGTACAAGCTTCGAGGAGTCAATTATCTTTTTTACCTCCTCGAGACTCGTAGCATTGATTACCATGCCTTATTAACCTCTATCCTCCGCTATTCCTCGTATCCCTAAGTTAACACTAGGCTAATGCTAGGTAATAACATTTAGGTAGGCTAGCAGGAGCTGAGTGGCCCTAAGGTAGAGAAGATACGTTAAAGTACTTGTTCATGGTTTAGTATTCGCATGTCTTACACGTGCTATTCTCAGTTAGCTCTACAATGACACCGCTGGAGCCCCCATTAGTATGTACCTTCTTTAACTCAAAGAGCTCGTTTACCCTTGGATCCTTCCTAACCTCCTCTAGTCTCATGTATTTACGGAGGTGTATCATCCTCATCTTTTTCGCTTTCTTATTTCTCTTCTTTATTGGTAGCTTGGATAGTTCTCTCTGCTCGCCTCCAAAGTAGATTACTTGAACACCTTTACTCTCATCACGGTATACTGTTACTCCCTTTAGTCCGCCTAGCCATGCTACTAGGTATGCTGTATAGACTTCATCCTTCGGAGCATCCTTCCTAAGATTTATTGTCTTGCTTATAGCCTGGTCTACATATAGTTGAGCTGCTATCTGGTGTGCAAGGTGATACCATAGGTCGAAGTCCATGCTTGTCGCGAACAGTTTAGCCAGCTTCTCCACTTCTGCTAGGAAGCCATTATCTATGCCTCTTTCCAGGAGAAAGTCTCTAATCTCTCCCAAAGCCCATCTAAGGCTACCCTTATGCTTATTAATGATACTATAGAGTGCTTCTATTATATCCATCGAAATACCCGTCCTCCTAGCAGCTTCAAGAAGCCTATCCCTAAACTCCCTGATAACCTCGAGGAACTCGCCTACAGTTACACGCCTCTTGTATACTAGTGCGAAGTATGGTTCTATTCCACTACTAGTACCTGCTATTATACTTATAGTTCCTGTTGGAGCTACCGTGTTTACTGCCGTGTTACGAGGAGCCCTTGCACCTATACTCCTTCCATACTCTATGAGAATTTTCCATGCCAGTGCTGGTTCCCATATTGCTAGAGACAATAGTCTCCTTGGATCTCTTACCACTTCGCCTGGCTTTAGCTTTGCTAGGTCCTTTTCTTGGGGCTTAGCTACCCCAAATACTTTCTTAGCTATGTAGTCTAGGGTACGCTCAGGAACAAGCCTTATTGCGCCATTCGGCTCTAAACGCTTACTAGCCTCGCCCCTTATCCTCTGCATTATATCTCCTGGTATCTCCACCTCGTGGTACTTTACTTTAAGCCATCCATCCTCTATACTAGCTACCTCACCTGCCTTGAGTAGTGCTGGCGTATGTAGTTCTACCAGCTTCTCTGGCTCTTCCTGTTCAACACATTCTAACCTCCCCCAATCAAATCTTTTACACTCGAAGGCTGGTGCATGGCCTAGCTTAGCTCCCAGCTCCCAGCTCCGCTTCCAGGCAAAGACTTCTAGGGCAGCCGTGACTATAAGTGTGAACGCTACTGCCTCGTCACTGTCATAGGGGTAACCCAGTTTAGCTAATGCGTCCGCAAGCCCCATTATGCCTAGACCGATTTTTCTCGTAAACTTATTGATTTTATCCTGGCGTGGGTCAGGGTGTACATTAAGATCTATAACTGCATCAAGAGCATCAACAGCTAGTTCGACGTCACGTGCGAAGGATTCTACGTCGAATACACCGTTACTTATATATTTCTCTATACTCATACTCCCTAGATTACATGATTCAAACGAGTATAGGGGCTCCTCGCCACAAGGATTTGTTGCTGCTACAAGGCCTAGCCAGGGTGTTGGTATCCATTTATTATGGTTATCTAGGAAGAATAGGCCTGGGTCTCCACTAGCCCATGCGTTTTCAACTATCTTCTCCCATATCTTCCTAGCCGGATAGTGCCATGCATAGGGGTTTTTAGTGGACAGACTCATGCCTTGTCTCTCTACATCCTCTTGGGCCCTTCTAAGAGATAATTCTATAATCTCTTCGAAAACCCCCAGCCTCTGAACCTTCCTCAACCATTCATATTTTTCAATAAGCTTACCTATCCTACCGAGGCCTGTAGCCCTTGAGAAAGTATAATGAAGTCTGTAATCGCCCTCAAAGATCTCCCCACTATATCTTGGGTTTACCATCCACCACTCTTTATCCTTGAGAACCGCCTCCATAAAAGCATCATTAGCTGCTACACTAATGTTGAAGTTAGTCAGGTTTGCGTCTTGGAGAGGAGGCTCCTTAGCCTGGATGAACCCAGCGTCCTCTATAGTCTCCCAACCATCCTTACTAAGCTTGCTTAGCATCTCCTTGTAGGCCGTCTCTATTTCATAGCCTTCTGCTTCGAGGAACTCTACAAGCCTTAGTGTAGAGTCTATGAGTGCACGTATTTGTGGTGGAAGCATGTTTCGTAAGGCGCGCCAGGGATCAAAGTGAGGGTTTATTATATCCGGGTGCCAAGCATGCATTATACCCATGTTTGCTCCGCGACGTTTACCACCCTGTTTTACAACCTCTGTGACAATGTCGTAAAGTCTCATAAAGCTTAGAGGGCCGCTGGCTGTGCTACTAGTACCTTTAACCACATCGTATCTCGGACGAAGCATGCTGAAGCTGAAGCCTTGGCCTCCACCCCACTTAAACGTCAGTGCTTGCACCATTGTAGCATCCATTATCGACTCCATATCATCATATACTGGTGTCACATAGCATGCCGAGAGGGTTCCGTGAGCACCATCAGCATACATGTTGAAGAGTGTTGGACTGTTGAACATGAACCTCCTAGCCGAGAGGAGTTCGTAGAGTCTACTGGGATCAATCCTACTAGCAAACCCTTCAGCAACCCTCCTCATAACCATTGAAGGAGTCTCCATTAGTCGCTGATACTCGTCTCTAGTCATATATCGCGCCATTAACACTCTAATAGCATTGTATGTAAATAGCATATCATCTTCACAAGGAATATTACGCTTACCGTTAAGATAGTCCTGCACACAAGGTGGTAAGCTTGCTAGCCTACCACCATTAGGCGCTCTACTCCTATAGGCTTTAACAACGGTACTATAAATATCCCTAAGCACTAGGAGCTTAGCCTCTATCTCTGCCTCTGGATCGATAATAGACTTCTTAATTAATTCTAATTGCCTATGGTCGCTACTGTGGTTGCTGGCATTCACTATCCTACACCCACATCATTTAGGCTACTTTTCAAGCTATTAGGAGACCCCCAATCAGACAAATGCTGGTATTACCTAATGGGGTTTAAGGAGGGTATCAATACTGTTATATTTATCGTATCACCCTGTTAACGAGAAACATCAAAAAATGCCCACTAGAGTCTATAGGCTACAATAGTACCCTAGGCTTGTAAGGCACTCATATTACCTAGTGTCCCTATTATTCATTATATATCTAAAGGATGGGTGTTAGCAATATACAGGCCAGTATTACTTAGAGGGCCATTGTTATATAGGGGTGGTAGATAGGGAGTAGAGAGAGGAGAAGTGGAATGGATGAGGAGGCACTATCAATACTCGACCATTATCTAGGGGATTTATTAGAGAAGATAGTCTATGAGTACCGCTATAACGTTGACCTTGAAGATGAGTATGAGCAGCTACTAAAATATATTTATAGGAGACTAGTGAGAGCGTGGTTTGATGGAAAGGAGCCTCCAATAGATATGCTTGAAGAGAAGCTCAAAAGGGCGAGAAGGAGCAGGAAACAACTAGAAATATTACTTAGCTACTTAGTGAGCCGATTCGCTGCTAGACATGGCAGAGTTTATTTATCGACACATGACTGGCACGAGGAGCATTACTAAAACCCTTGATAACCGTAAGAAGTGATTAGAATAAGGAGTTTGTTTATGTTGAGACTTGCCCCCCAAGGACCCTCTTAAGAGAGGGGATGAAGCAATTACCGCGATCTGAACCCCCTCTACCACCTCCTGTCGTTGCTAGAATCTCAAGGGATCAGTGGCTACCATTCTCCTCACGCCTTTCCCTCGGTAGCGGTCAAGCTCTTCATATCCCAATTTACTACAACCTCAGTTTCAGCCAGCTCTTACCCAGTACTTAAATTATATTTTATGAAATATCTTTAAGTATTGATTTGGATTTAAGTCTCCTTAGACA
>JBEVCE010000036.1:0-12838 GCA_040514295.1 Pyrodictiaceae archaeon
CTCTATAGGCGGCATGGCTCCTCGGGGCCCCCTTAGCTGGTCTGGGGGGCCTGCACGCTTAGAGCCGGATGGTTGGAGCTAATATGCTGATGTGGAAGCCATGACAAAAGATATTTGTGAGAAAAACTAACGTATTATATGATACTATTTTAAAGCTTTATTCGAGTAGCGGCTTTATCGTATACCTTATACAGTTAAAAATAAAATAGTGTGTGCTTAGTCGTACACTCTGGATGCAGAGTCTATATGGGCTAGGCATTAAGCTTGATAGTCCTATGGGAGGGCTTTGCCATGGCTAGTGAAATAAAAACATTTAGCTCGGTCTCTCAGTTTGTAGAATACATTGATTCTAAGCTTACGGAGCTTAGGAGGCTTTTAGGGGAGCTTTTAAGAGTACTAGAGGATGTAAGAGCTAAGGCTGAGCAGGATAAAAGGCTTAGAGCTCTATTAGAAAAGTTTGGTGTTAAGACTTCATCTATGCAACAACCCATTATAGAACTTCATGGGTTTAAGGTGGCTTTTAACCCATCAGCTGAGACTGAGCTAGGTTTTCTAGAGCAGCTTGTAGAGAATATTAATAGCAAGATAACCAGACTTCAAGCCTTACGTAAGGATATTGAGGCTCTTGCCCAGGAGAATATAGAGGCAGAAATAAGGGTTGTTATCATAGATGATGTGCCCATAGCTCTACTGGTAAAACTTTAGCATTAATGTGAGTATACTGTTAGACGAGCCCCCTTAGATAAGAGTTCTCTGAAGATTTTATCCAGCTCCTCTAGGCTTGTAATGAATTTTTCGGCCTCAGCGCTAGTATAAGATATTGTTGCCTCGCCGCTAGGATCCATAGCTATAGCAAGTATAGTATCTGTTTTAGGTGATGTTATGGTTGCTATAACTATCCTTCCCTGATCTCTTGAGATTCTCGCTAACTGCTTTAGCACGGCTTCTTTGGAAGTATTTGGTAATAACATACTTCTATGTATCATATTTCCTTTTAAAATGAGTGTTGCAAGAGCTTCACTACCTATGAGATCTTTATACTTATCAGTGACCCTTATCAGTGCTATACCCTCCTCCCGTCCAGCCACAGCCTCTTTAGTGCTGATGCTAGTAGAGGCTTCCCGGACAGCTGTGGCTTCGGCCTTTATAGTCGTCTCTCTAGCTATCTCTATGGTCTCGCTGACTGCAGCTAGTTCTATAGTGGATGCCATGTCTGCTATTATATCGGCGAATTGATGACAAAGCTTCTTTAGCCTTGAGAGGGAGCTACATGAGATAGTTATACTTGTGTACCCTTCTCTCTCCTTGGAAAGAGATAATGTTAACATGAACTTGTTGTCTACATCGTTAAATGATATCATTCTTACCCCTTTCTCGGTTAACATGGTGCTCTTGGCTAGTATGAGTCTCTCCTTTATGGTTCTTAGAAACGCTTTAATGGATACCTCGACTAGGTAGACGTTCTCGCCTACCTTGCTTATCGTGAAGATCCTCTGGCGGGCGAGATGCTCTAAGAGGCCTTCAAGTCTTATTGAAACCGTCTCGAGCGACGCTCTAGTTCTAATAGTCATTGTTAGTACCTTTGAGGGAGCCTCAGCCATTACATCTTCCTCTCCTTCCCGAGCCAGGTGGATTATGAGTAGCTTTGCATAGTGCGGAGGGAAGTGAAACGTTTACGTTTCTCCAGCCTACTCTTAGCTCTAAACTAAATCTAAAGCTTTAACCCTCCTTATATTATAACCGTAATGCTATTGTTTATACTATTCTATTCTTATCGAACCGATGAGTCTTCTCTGCGTATAAAAAAGGAGTTCTTAATAAGTCTCTTAGCATTTTCTCCACAGTAAGACTATAAGACTATCTAGAGGGAGGCATGTGTTATGAGGATTAGAAGGCCTAGTGCTTCTGAGCTGAAAATGCTTAGAGGAATAGCTGATTACCAGTTTGGCTACCCGGCAGGTAACGTGCTTATAACTGACGATGTGCTTGTGGGAGTCTCTCCTGCTACAGGCCGTATTAGAGAGGTTTACCGCGAGGGTGCTGGCCTCTTCCTAGTACTCCGTGCGCATGATTATAGGTTTTCCCTTACAATTCCAGCAGCGAGGATGCTTTTAAAAGCTTTTAGGAAGCCTAGGCTTAGAGCTGTCATAGAACCCTCCATGTCCCCTTATAAGTCTGTTCCCTGCAGAGCAGTATTAGAACTTGATCATAGGCTTGAGCCGGGGGATGAGGTTATAGTCGTAGACAGCAAGGATAGTATTATCGGGGTTGGTAGACTCAGACTTTCTCCCCGGGAGATCCTAGAACCGTGGTGTAGAGGAGAGGCTATAAGGATCCGCCATAAGGTGTAAAGCTGTGAGAGAATATAGCATTAGGGGGCTTAGGATAATCCACGAGTACTTGCCAGGCAAGAATAAGCTTTTCATAACGGGTTTTAAAGGCTATGGCCTCGTAGGCTATCTCACAACCCTCTATCTTGCCCAAGAGCTAGGATGTAAAAGAAGCGGTGTTATACTCACAAGGTATATGCCGGAGGCGATCACGGTTGATGAGCAGGGCCTAGTCCCCCCATTCGAACTCTATAGTTGTAGTATAGGGGATCTAGGAATAATCATACAAGTTAATCATGACTTGCCTCACCCCGTGGATAGAACACGTTTTGCTGATGCACTAACATTATGGCTTATAAAAGAAGGGTTCATGGAGGCAGTATACATTGGTGGTTTCGACTCGAGATATCGAAGTGGCGAGGAGAAGTATAAGTGGCTCTCTACAAGCAGTTGGACTAGAAGGCTTGGAGCACCAAGAATGGATAAAGGGCTCTATGTGGTAGGACCTTTAGCTCTCTTAACGCTATTCTCGGAACTAAGGGGTATACCAGCACTTGTCCTGCTACCCTATGCTGAAGCCTCGAGGCCCGATCCAAGAGCAGCTGCAATCGCGATAGAGGTTCTCAATGAGATCTATAATCTTAGAGTCGATGTAGGTAAGCTTCTCGAGGAGGCTAGTAAGATCGAGGCTATGGTCCAGGCCATGGAGGCTGCTCAGAGGGAGCAACCTAGTGGGGCTGAAAGGGCATATATGTAATTAATGATTACAAATCATCCTAATCATTCTCTAGTCTCCTTAATAGAGCCGCCTTTAATTATCATGAGCTTGTAGCTTAACCCTGTCTTGTCAAGCAAACTCGCTATCTCTTTAGCTAGCTGGTTGGAGTACTCAATAGCCTGGTCAATTACTATGATGATCTCTTTGTAGTTTTCCTTATTCTTGTATATGTATTCGTGTACTCTCCTAGCTGTTTCTGCTATAACCTCGCTTGAGACTGGTAAGCTTATCTCAAATTGTGAGAGCGGGTAAGTTTCAACCAACTCCTCTGGTATTGCCCCAAGGAAGGGGGTGTAGAAGACTATGTGCCTCTCACCATTAATTCCTCTATAAACTTCCTCTGGTGCTTTAAATGGTTTTTCTCTGAGGTCTCCTGGGACGAGTAGGAGCTTACGTCCCCTAGGCTTATAATTGTTAATTAGTCTTTTATGGTGCGATAGTACCTCTGGCCTCCATAACCCCTCCTCATTAAATAGGAAAATGCCATGTACTTCCCCTCCTTTGACTACTGGAGCTAGATTAGTTAGCCAGTTTGAGTATTTCCGGAACTTTTTGAAGGCAGTATAAAGTGACGGGTGGGCTCTACTTCTTTCTTCTAAGAGCTCCCAGAGCCTTCCCTCCCTTATCGCTACTTTGACCTCTAATATGGCTTGGTGTAGTACGTGCAGGTTGTGGATTGCTAGAAGTCTTACTCTCTCCAGCCTAGGCATTTCTAGTAGATCTCTAGGGTTGTACTTCCTACATATAGGGCAATTACAGGGAAAGTAGTCTAGGTCTTCGAGCCGATAAGTTCTTGATAGTGTTAGATACCTATTATCCCTAGCGTAGAGTATGTATGATGCCGAGTCAAAGGCATCAACACCTAATGCTACGGCAAACGGTATTATCATTGGATGGCCTGCGCCGAAGAGGTGTAGCGGCTTGGTTAAAGGTAGATGTCTTTTGGCATGATAGATCATATCTAGGAGTATAGCGTACTCGTATCTCTCAAGGTGTACTGTTGGGCTCCCAAGGGCATACATGCCGTACTTTTCAGCGAGTTTGGAGGATTCCCTAGCACTATATTCTACAAGGTCAAGGAATGATCCCCCCTGAACTGGTAAAACCCATATTCTCTTGTCATCAATGTATTGTAGTGATTGCCTTGCTCTCTCTAGGGTTATCCTTACGCTCTCCTCGGCTTGGCGCCTATCTTTGACGTTACCCGTAGGCTCATCTAGTATTACGGCTATATCGGAGCCTATGGATTTCTGAAATTCCACGACTTCTATAGCATCTATTTCGACGCTTCCATACCTTAGTATTTGATATGCTCCAGAGTCGGTCATTATGATTCCATCGAAGCTTAAGAGTTGGTGTATACCCTTGCTTAGTGCCTCCTCTCTCCTCCTTCTCCACAATAGATAGGCGTTTGTTATGATAGCGTTAAAACCTATTTCTCTAATCTCGTCTAGAGATACTTCCTGTCTTAAGGGATCTATAACTGGGAAGAGGACTGGAGTCTCGATGATACCATGTGGGGTTCCTAGTCTACCTATCCTGGCTGCAAGATCCTTATCCTTTATCTCGAACTCGCCTACGTCTAGCTTCATTTCAGCTGTTCTCCTTTAGACTTTGCCTCTAGATACTCCTTAAGCACATAATTTATTTTTGGTACATAGGGGCCGGAGCCTTCTACGCCTTCAGCTGTGACTCTAATGCTATTAAATACTACTACAACTCCTGCGTCCTCGTATACCCTTATAGCATCATCTCTGAGCCCTAGCTTTCTCTTAAGGTATTCTGCGAACTCTTTTGCGTCAAATATGCTGGTCTCGAGCGCGTGTATTTCGGCTACAACACTTCCCTTAACTAGCAGCCTTGGTATCCTCCTACCTTCCTCTATCTCTACATCGGCTAGCAACACGTTTAGCTCTGGATGGTCGAATCCCAGTAGTATTCCTTCATACTTCTTGCCATTAGTTAAGAATACTGCTACTCTTCTTCCCACCAAGTTGTTAAGCTCAGATATTATCTTTCTCGTGCCTGCTGGTACGAAGCTCAAGCCTAACACCGAAAACCTACAAAACCTGGCCTCTACGATATATACTCTCTGCAGAGCTTTTTAGGCAAGGATGCGTGTATAGATGAATGTACTTTATGGGCATTTTTGTGCCTAGCCTTGGGGGTGTGATGCGGGTTTGGCTAGGAGGAAGGCTATTGTAGAATTTACTGGGAAGGTTAAGGATGTCGAGAGGGAGCTCATCCCGAGACTTTATAAGGCGCATATAGTTTCAGCGAGGGGGGATTACGAGGTATACATGGATCTCCATGAAGACTTGGTAATGTATAATGTGGGTGATAAGCTCCTTGTAGGGCTCTATAGAGACCTACCCAGCTATGTTAATGGTGTTGATCTTGTTATGAGGGCTCGTCTGGTGTCGAGAAAGGAGAGCGAGGGCTCCTATACCTATCTTTTCTCGGCGGGAGGCCTCCTCTTTATGCTAACTTCCAAGAGGCGGGAGCTAGAACTCGAACCCCTACAATTAGTGTATATAAAGGTTTCACGTAAGGAGGGGTGAAGTGTTAGGATTCTCTGGGGCTTAGTGGTGCTACTAGGGTTATCTCCCTTCTTTTGATAATCATCACTCCTAAATATACGAATGGCGTATCTAATAGTGCTATTAGTACTTTGAATAACCACATCGTTAATATCATTGAAGCTAGAACCTGCCATGACACTAGGCCGGCAAATGCTATTGTGGTGAAGATGCTACTATCTAGCAACTGGCTTACGATCGTGCTGGCATTATTTCTTATCCATAAATGCTTGCCTCGTGTTATCTCCCTCCACTTCCAGAAGGCCCATACATCATGATGCTGAGCCACGATGTAAGCAGCTATGCTCGCTAGTACAATTCTTGGCTGTATGAGGAACACCTTGTTGTATAGCTCTTGCATGGCTGGCTCGATTGCTGGTATGGGTAGGTCGAGGACTATGAGCAACAGCATAGATAGCTCAGCTGCTAACCCAGCCCATACTATGAAGAGGGCCATCCTCTTGCCATAGACTTCATCAACAATATCAGTTATAGGAAAGGTCCATGCATAAGCTATTGTCCCGGCAGGAACTATTAAGGGGAGCCCTAGGAGCACGCCTATGTTCTCCAGCTTTACGCCTGCGAGAATATTAGCCATTACTATAGAGGCTGAGAATATCCCGGCAAGTATAGTTACTATTTTAATATCCCTTTCCTCTAGATCCTTTACCTGCAATCGAAGCCCACCTCCCTACTTGTCGGCTATTTGGCTATGGTTATGCTAGCCCTGTTTCTCCATGGAGGGTTGTCGTGGCAGGAGCCTAATGACAGCCTTACCATTAGCGTTCATGAGTTCTAGTTCTATTATTCTAGGCATTTGCTCGAGTTGTTCTGTTGCAGGTATAAGGCTTTTTACGACCTCGTCTGGTAGTTCAAGTGAAATCTCTATCTTTATTACAGCCATGAGGACACGCCTCCCGTCGAGTGGTTTCTCGGAACACCTTGTATAGGTAATCTTGGAGAAGCAGATATATGGAGATCTCTATACTACCTTTGTTTAGGGTTTAGGTTGGTTAGGCTTGAACTCGGCTAGGAAGGGCCCTCTTAAGGTAAGTGTGGTTGTTGATGGAGACGAGTTTACAGTGGAGGCCGATTATAGGTTTACGGCAAGACTTAACATTAACGGTCTTGTTCTAGACTTCTCCTTCAAGCCCCAAGACCTCGAGATTGATGTAAGAGGATTAGCGGTGTCTGAGGAGTCCCTGCGTGTTGCACTTAGAGGGCTCAAGGCCCTAGCTAGTATAGGTGAGGAGGTCTCAACGGCTTATACTCTTCGTCTCAAGATGTATGGTATAACACTTCGGATCCTGGCTGGGGCGAGTCCATAGATTCAAGCAAAAACTATAAAATTCTTTCCTGGTTATTGCTGGAATATAATGATATGCTACTCTACCTTAATGTATCTTCTAGCCTCCCATATTCCATGGAGATTGCAGTACTCTAATGCATAGAGTGTGCCACTATTCTTTAGCTTTAGCCTCAGCTTTATCTTAGGCTCCGCGTAGACTGGAGCTAGCTCGACCCTCGCAAGGAATACAGGGTTATATGGCCTACCCTCCTCGTAGAAGTATAGCTCAATCCATCTAATAGAATGCTCTACTTCGTTGGGATGAGGACCTACTGAAACCTCTACCTCAAACTCCTCTAGCTTTCCCACCTTCTCTGGCGCGTTGATGCGAGGAGTATGTGTCTCGGCTTTACTAATTACCTCTTGGGGGGCTTGCTCAGGAGTATATATTATCTGGCCAAAAGGCTTTTCGGACAAGGCTTTGCACCAACATATTCCTGTGAAGAAACTACTAATTAAAACTATCTGTAACTAGGAAAATTCTTCTAGGACTTAAATGCGATTTACTTAATGGGGGATAGGATTAGTAGCTTCTATTGTTGTTAGGCGAGTATAGAACATTGAAGGTATGAGATATGTAGGTAGAGGTGGTCCCGCCGCGGGGATTCGAACCCCGGACCGCCCGGTTTCCACCGGGCGTTAGGGCTCCTCCTTTGCCGACGCGCCCTCATCGGAGGAGCCGCTTGGCTCCTCTCCTAGGGCGCGCGGGGAGCCCCCTACAGCCGGGCGCTCTGCCGCTGAGCTACGGCGGGGCTCCACTAGATACTGAAGGCTCTAATCTTATTCCTTATTAATGTTTTCTTCTTAAGCCCTGCATGGGGGTAGTTTCTTAAGTTCGCTGCACTCATTCCTCCTAGTAGCTATTACTAGTCTTGTGCTTGGTAACAATGTGGTCGTTAGACTTATTGCCTCCCTACAAGCATTATTAGGCTCTAAGAGTATTGCTATTCTAGGCTCACTTATCGCTTTAAGGGCTCTAAGCCTAGATTCTAGTATTTCTAGCTTCATTTTTGTAGAGAGTACACCGCCTAATTGGATCACGCTGTTCTTATCAATTTCTTCTTCTGCTAGGATTCCTTTCCAGTCTATTACCACGTACTCTATATCTTTGTCTTCTAGCTTATCTATATAATGGTTTATTGTCTTCATGTCCCTACCGTCTATCCATAGTGTACACATTTTTTCGGAGTTTAGGTAGCCTGTAAACTCCATGCTATCTGCAAGCTTTCTCAAGCTCTCTCTGAAGGCTTCTAGTGGGGCTCTACCTCCCTTGGCGCATAGGATTGCATGTACTCCAGCTATACTGTATTCTATCTCGTTTATGCCGTTGTGGCTAGCCTCCTCCAGTAATCTCGTAAATTCCTTATATGTGGTGTTATAGTCGGTTATCCCTCGCCTAGAGTATACTAGCATACACTCAGTGTAGCCTCTAAGGCCTCTATATGTGGCTAGGAGCATTGTCGATGCTGCTGAGGAGACCGTGAGTATAAGTGGAGCCCGTGGGTCTAGCAGCACCCTAGCAGCATCAATACTAGTGCTAGGGCTAGATACAGCAGCTGCTATTAACACGAGTGCAGCTATTGCCAGGGCTAATGGTGTTATGATCCTAGCTATGCTTGGCATCAGCCCCCTCATCTTCTGTAAACATCATTGTATAGTCTCATGGAGAGACTAGAGCGGTACTAATCTAGCTGCTAGGCTAGCACTAGTAGCAAATAATAATGCATCACATTGGATACTCTTTGATGGTGTACGCAGAGTGTCTGCCTGGCTTAAGGGCGTTATAGTCGCATCCTTAACTCCTTTCACCGAAAATCTTGAGATCGATACTAAGGCCGTAGCATGGCTCTTTGAGAGGTTCGTGGAGGCTGGTATACAGGGAGCTTTTATAGCTGGGACTACCGGTGAATGGCCTATGTTGAAGCCTACTGATAGAGAAAGGCTCGCCAATACGGTACTCGAGACCGTTAATGGTAGGCTTAAAATACTGCTTGGGGTTTCAGGGTTAAGCTATGATGATACGCTAACTAATGCTCGTATTCTCAAGAACGTTGATGTAGACGGTTATGTAGCAACTCCTCCACTATATTTTAAGCCTAGTAGAGAGAAAATGCGAGAATATTATCTAAAACTAGCCGACGAACTCGATAAGCCACTAGTACTATACACTATCCCCTCAAGAGTTGGATATAATCTGCCAGCAGACTTGGTCGCAGAGCTAGCCCAGGAGCATAGCCTAATAGCGGGCATAAAAGCTACAGTGCCAGATTTGCATTATCTCCACGAGCTAATAGCTAATGTTAAGTCTATTAGACCCGACTTCTCGGTACTTGCAGGCTATGGCGAATATCTTGTGGACTCTCTTGTAGCTGGTGGGGATGGAGCAGTCGATGCGCTATCCAACCTTGTACCTAAGCTGACGGCAGAGATCTATAAAGCTTGGTGCGAGTCTAGATACAATGATGTGTTCAAGCTTCATGCAGCTTTAGCTAGGCTGGCAACGCTACTCCGGAGCATAAAGCCTATACAATCATTAATGAAGGGGGTACTTTCTAGTCTAGGTGCACCAGTAAAACCCGTAGTACGTCCTCCCCTAGCACTAGTAAGCCCCAAGGACATTGCGCTAGTATCTACGATACTATGTACGGCCTACCGTGAGTACCTAATCTATCCTGATAAATGCTAGCCTAACCCAGCTAGTAGAGCCACTTTATAAGCTAGACCAACCTCTAACTAATACTAGGTGTCAGGGGAGAATACCCTATCTCCCTGGGGGTGGGCTTATGCCCGTAGAGAGAGTCAAGACTGGTATACCTGGCATGGATGAGATACTATATGGCGGCATTCCCAAGAGGAACGTAGTATTACTAAGCGGAGGCCCAGGTACCGGAAAAACTATCTTCAGCCAGCAATACTTATGGAATGGTCTCCAGTCGGGCGAACCAGGAGTCTACGTCGCCCTCGAGGAACACCCCGTCCAGGTACGCATAAACATGAGCCAGTTCGGGTGGGACGTAAGACCATACGAGCGTGAAGGCCTTTTCGCAATAGTAGATGCATTTACTGGGGGCATAGGGGAAGCCGCTAAAAAGGAGCGCTATGTAGTCAAGGATCCAACAGACGTAGGCCTCTTATTAGATGTCCTTAAAGAAGCCATAAGGGATACTAATGCACAAAGAGTCGTAATAGACTCTGTGTCGACACTATATCTCACCAAGCCTAGTGTAGCCAGAAGCGTCGTAATGATGCTCAAGAGGGTTCTTAGCGGGCTAGGCACAACTAGCATCCTAGTAAGCCAGGTCTCAGTAACCGAGAGAGGCTTTGGAGGCCCAGGAGTAGAACATGCAGCCGATGGAATCATAAGATTAGATCTTGACGAGATAGAAGGTGAGCTGAAAAGAAGCATAATGATATGGAAGATGAGAGGTACGAAACATAGTATGAGGAGGCATCCCTTCGAGATAACGGATAAAGGAATAGTAATTTATCATAATAAGATCCTCAAAGTCACGCGTAGAGGCATCGTGGAGGAGGAGTCAAGCCTCTAAACACCAGTAGTATGCCGCCAGCCTCGTCTAACCATGGCCAAGCTCTCAGCGAGCCGAGCAATCATCACGATAGTAGCTCAGCCTCTAGTATCTTCATCCTCCCTCTTCTCCCCCTCTCTGTACAGCATAAGGACATATGTTCCTAAACTCGCATAAAGAACATTTAGTACTTGCTGGTCTCGGTATAGGCTTTATAGTCTCATCGACCCAATAGCGTAGTATCCCGCCAGTCGAGCCTAGAGCTACACCCCTATCATAGACTAGCCTAATAACACAGTAGTCGTCACCACAGCCAGCCCCCTCGCCTTCTCTAAGCTGTTGTAGCGCTTTACGAGCAGCGAGAGTACTCGAGAAGTTCACTATGTAGAGGTCTACATCATTGTCTACAGGTAATGGCGAGTAATCGGCTATAAGCCCTAACAAGTACATCCTGACTCGGTGCCACTCTCGAATCCGCCTAACGTTCTTGGTCATATTAAGCCATATTAATGACTTAACCCTGCACTTCTCTATCATTATACTATCGGGCCTACCAATTATAGGGATGCCTTCAACTATGGCGGCTAATGGTATAGAAACGAAGCCCTTACTGCAAGCAGCCTCACTAATCCTCCCCTTAGCCCTTAACAAGGCTTCAGCTAACACTCTTAACTCCCTAAGCCTAGCCCTTTGGCCTTCTTCTCTGCCAAGCCTCATAGCGAAATCGAGCTTAGCACCACAATAATATAGCATCATTATATCCGATACCTTTATGTAAGGAAGGCCATAGCGTAGACAACAGTATTCTCCAGCCCTAATAGCCTCTATAAGCGTCCTTAGCTCCTCAATAGCCTCTATAAGGCTCTTAACAGCCACCCATCATCCCCTTAAAGCCCACCTTTATCCCATAAAGCGGTCAGTATATTTCCACAGGACAGGACTGATATTACTTGTGCCCTAAACCCACACAGACTCTAATGGTAGGAGAGCCCCCATGTTCATAGTCCTACCCCGTACAATATATTATGCTGAGGCAACACCAGACGCTGTAAGACACGTAACAGATCAGCTTTCTGCAAGAAGAATACTCGTGGTAACAGACAAGATTGTAGCTAGCCTTAAACAGTTCCAAGAAGTCATAGCCTCTCTTAGCAGAGACTACGAGATTAGAGTATTCGATGAGGTGGAGTCTGAGCCTAGCATAGAGACTGCTAGAAGGGTTGCGGAGGAAGCGTCTAAGCACTCAGCGGAGGTAATACTAGCTATAGGCGGAGGCAGCGTTATTGATGCAGCCAAAGCTGGACTAGTGCTCTATGAAAACCCTAGCATAGATCTAGAAAGTATAAGTCCCTTTACACCCATTGGTGTAGGCAGGAAGGCTAAGTTAATAGCAGTACCCACGACGAGTGGTACAGGAAGTGATGCATCCTTCGGAGTGGTTCTCACAAAAAGGGAGAATGGTAGGAGAAAGCTAGCTCTTGGAAGCTATGAGCTAGTACCATACGCGACAATACTCGACATAGAGTTCACAAAAACCATGCCGAGGGAGCTAACGCGTAATACAGCGGTAGACGCCCTCTCTCACGCAGTAGAAGCTTATGTAGCGGTAATGTCCAATCCATTCACGGACTCTCTGGCGGAGAAAACTGTCGAGATAATATTCAAGCACCTACCAATACTACTCAAAGACCCTGGCAACGAGGATTCGAGGCGTGCACTCCACCTAGCAGCAACAATGGCCGGGATAGCATTTACGAACGCAGGCCTAGGATTAGCCCATGCAATAGCCCATGCAGTAGGCCCGAAGCTGGGACTGCACCACGGGCTAGTAGTAGGCCTAATACTACCACATATAGTGGAGTTTAATTCTTCAAGAGACAGCAATGTTAGATCGAAGTACGCTAGGCTTTCAAAAATCGTGGAAGAATATTCTGGAAGACAGCCTCAAGAGGACTTCAGAGCCCACCTCATAAGCTTCTACCGGGATATAGGCCATCCCTACAGAATATCCCACCTCCCTAGCCCACCCTCAAAGGATGAATGGGAGAAGCTAGTGCCAGAGATGGCTGAAAAGGCGATGGAGGATCCCGAGCTAGCATTTAATCCGGTGCCAGTAGCCAAGGAGGATATAGAGGGTATACTCAAGAAAATCTACTAAGAGCGTACCTGGCAAATTATTTTAGGAAACGCGAAGACCATGGAAAACGGATCTCCAGAAAATCTGGTGTACTCTCATGGCAGAAGAGTATCTCTTTCCAAGCCCAGAATGGGCGAAG
>JBEVCE010000037.1:0-4412 GCA_040514295.1 Pyrodictiaceae archaeon
CCTCGACTATTATGGGTGCAAGGCCCTGGCTAGGCTCGTCCATGAGCAGGGGCTTTGGCTTCGTCATAAGCTCCCTAGCTATGGCTAGCATCTGGGCTTCTCCACCACTAAAGGATCTAGTCAGCTGCCTCCTCCTCTCCCGTAGCTTAGGCTAGTTAAGCTGAAAAAGCCTTTAGCTCATCCTGCTTAAGCCTTGCCTTCCAGGTAGAGTTCGTTGAGGCTGGGGTCTGCCTTGCGGGGCTTCTTCATCCCCAGGGATACGGGTAACTCGGGTCATTGTATCGGGGTTCTTCTTCATCCCTAGCCCTTCTCTCTAGTAAGCCTCTTTAGCTTCTCAAGATCCACTATGATGTATGGTTCGCCCTCATACTCCTCTATACCCTCTACACCTATTTCTACTAGCCTCTCTAGGCACTCCCTGCAGTTCTTAATCTCCTCTACAACATCCATGAACTTCTCATACCCTGTTTCCTCGGCCTTGTGCCTTCTCCATAATCCTCTAAGGGCTACCCGGAGCCTCTTCTGGCGCGAGGCTTCCGCAATAGAGTAGAGTATATGTCCTCTATCGCGAAGGTATGCTCTAAGGGCTTTTGTGAAGGCTTCTACAGGGTCTATCCTCCCCATTTTACCCCCTGCCTAATGCCTCTAGGAGCTCGGTTCTACCCTTAACTTCTAGTAATAGGGCCTTAGTATCATCTATTAGTCTGCGAGCTACATCTATCTTGTGCTTAACCCCGGGGAGCAAGGCCTCCGGGTACTCTAGGCCCCTCATCTCATAGTATATGGCCTCCATGAGCTCTAGTAGCTTCTCTGCATAGGTTATTCTACCCAGCCTGAGCATGTCTAGTGCTAGCCTCCTCAGCTCCCCGATAACGTCCCCTAAGCCTTGGAGATACGGGACCTCGGTGACCTCTAGCTCGTCTGGGTCGGGTAGTTTCGCCTCAACAACAAGACTATAGAAGACCTTGGCCTCGACATACTCGGCTAGAGTATTGGCCACCATGCCAGTATAGTAGAGGGCTTCATCCCTCCTAGCGTAGTCCATGAACTCTCTAACAACCTTTTCCATTTCCTCCAGGTATCTCCTAGCAGAGTCTAGGTCCCCCCTCTGGAGAGAGTTTACTATCCACCCTGACAGCCTTATGACGTCTCTACTCTTCTTTATCATCTCGTCTCTTACCCTCTCCCTCTCCGAGAGTATCTTGTCTATAGAGCTTATTATCCTGCGCAGCTTCTCCCTAATGGCTTCTACGTCTAAGAAGCCTACACCTGGTGGCATCTCCTCGGCCAACCCGGGTACGCCCCTCTAGGACCTTCTAGCCTAGATGCCTAGTTGTATAGTTTAGTAGTTCCTCTATCTCTTCTTCTCCTAGAATTGAAAGCCAATCTATGCAGCACCTAGCCTCCCGTGCCGCTAGACCCTCCATCGCCTTCTCCAGGGACTCCTCGGGGCTACTAGTGGTATCAACCTCCCAAACCCTTTCAGGTAATAGCCTTGCAGCCTCTAGGGCAATAATCCCCAGCATCTCCGCCTCCACGTTCTCTGCTATCTTTCGTGGAGGCCAGCCACGCCTCTTAAGCCTCCTTAGGAGTACTGTAGGCCTAGTCCTTGTCACTATAATCTTCCCTATAGTGGTGGTGACCTCTTTTAGGGGCTCAAGCCAGTGGGTCTCGAGGATCATGCAGCCCCCTTCTATCACTCTCTTAATCTCCCTTCTAAGCCCCTCCTCGTCTATAATGAAGCTCCTCCTTAGAGGGTCATAGGCCCTCCACAGCCCCTTCTCGAGTACAATCCACGAAACAGTGGTGAACCTGCATCCGAGCCTCCTTGCAAGCCTAGAGCCTAGGAGGGACTTGCCTGTACCGGGAACCCCGGCTACTACTATGAGTCTTCCCATTATCCTCCTCTCCTAGCCTAGACGCTTAAAGCAACCATGGCAGCGGCTATGGCGGAGAGGATGAGCGGGGTCGAGAACGCTATAAGGTATCCTAGCGTGTCGGAGAGCAAGCCTACTATGATAGGCGATACTGTCACTCCTAGGCTTAGCATAGCATTGTAGAAGCCCATGTAGGCTCCCTCCATGCCCTCCGGGGCTCTTATGCCTACTAGGCTGCTAGCAGCCGGGAATACTAGTGCCCCTGCTAGGCCGAAGAAGAGCATAGACATGTAGACTAGTGCTGGCGAAGCCGAGACTATGGCGGCTAGTGCCGATATGCCTGCAACCGGTAGGCCGGGTACTATGAGGAGCTTCTTATCCAGCTTATCGGCTAGCTTGCCTGTCGCAGGCTGTAGCAACGTATATGTTAGTCCAGCAAAGGCCATCGCTATAGCTACATCGCTCATTCCCAGCCCCAGCATCTTAATCATATACCTAGGGTATATGACCACGAGGGAGGCCATCGTGTAGAGGAGGGTGAAGGCTACTATGGACAAGGCTAGTAGGTCGGGGGCTATGAGTATCCTTCTCCTTCTACGCCTAACTACACGCGCCCTGGCCTCGGGGAGGAGTAGTGCAGAGCCAGCAGCAACGACCCCTAGGATCCCGGCAACAGTGAACGGCAGGTGTATATCCATGGTGGCGAGTGCTGGGCCTAGGACAGGGCCAAGCGACATACCGAGCCCGAATGATGCCCCGAAAACCCCCATAGCAGTGCCGAGGAGCTCCTCTGGCACGATCACCGATAGCAGGGCCATCATTATAGGCCATGTGGCTGCTGCTCCTAGGCCTTGAATCACCCTAAGTAGGGCTAGGAGTAGTGTAGAGCCATCCCAGCCTAAGGGTAGAGACAAGCCTCTAAGCCCTAGCAGCTCGGCTAGGCTACCAGCATACCCTATGCCAGCAACAGATACGGCTACGACGAGCGAGCCTAGGAAGATAAACCTTCTCCTACCATACCGGTCTGCTGCGAGAGCCACCGGAACCTGGGCCAGTGCCAGCGTTAGCCCGCCGAGCGAGAATATGACGCCTATGGTAGTATTAGGGGCTGAGCCTAGGGGTATGGACTCTGCGTCAGCTAGCTCGCCTAAGAGGGGTCCAACAACAGCTATCGAGAACATTATCGAGAAAGTCGTTACAGCTGCCACCACCAAGACGCCCTCGACGCTGCGCGTCACCCACATATCCCTCCACTACGGCAGCTTCCTAGAAGCGCTTGGGATAAGAAGCCTCCTACCCTTATTAAGCACATTCAGCTATACTACCCCTATGGCTCGGGGTATGTGGAGGCTCGAAAGGGCCGACCCACCCGCCTATAGGGATGTGGTACCGGGCTAAGCCGAAGCCCCCCTTTAACGCTGTTTATGGCTGAGCTTAGTCCGCTACGCTATATGCTTTAATGCTGGGCCTCAAGGCTATGGTATTACCTGGTTGATTTTGCCGTGCAGCAATTCAAGCTTATATTAGGGACCCCTCTCTCCGCCGTTCCCCGGCCATGGCTCTCTCTGGCTATACCCGGCGTCATGGTAAGCGCTTACGAGATCTTCAGGAGAAGAGACAGAGGCGAGCTACGTGGTAGGGGGCTTCGAAGACTATTAGGCCTAGACGATGGAGTCGAGCTATGGATTGACTCGGGTGGTTACCAGTTCCTCAAGAAGAACGTGGACCCCGGCGTGGATAGGATAGCACGGCTATACCGTGAGATAGACGCGGACTACTATATCAGCCTAGACTATCCCCCGAGTCCCCGTGACGAGCCAGGGCTAAGAGCCGCCAAGATAGCTAGGACCATCAGGATGTATCTAAAGCTTAGAAGCATGCTTAGAGGTATAGCCGAGGAGGGGAGGCTTGTACCAGTCTTCCACCTAGCCACGGGCCCCTCGCTTAGACTCCAGCTAGAATGCTACTCCAGCACAGCTGTTACAGCAGCCGTGGGGGGCTTAGTACCATACTTTATGCAGTTAGCTGGCAGGTATTCGAGGCTAAAAGCAGTCATCTTTCTCTCCATGATGAGGAGGCTGTGGAGGGGGCACCTTCACGCCCTAGGCCTTGCATCAGCCGCAGTCATACCATTGCTCAAGGCTCTGAGGATCAATAGTAGTGATACCCAGACGTGGAGGCATAAAGCAGCCTTCGGCAAGATAATCATACCAGGGCTAGGCGAGAGGCATGTGAGTGGCAGGGAGGTTCGCTTCGGCCCAGCAAAGCTAAGGGAAAATGAGATCCCATTATTCATGGAATACGTCTCCAAGGTTTCGCCAAGCCTAGGCATAAGGGTCGAGGAGCTTAGCAAGAGCTTCGAGGCGAGAGCAGTGTTTAATGCATGGAGCCTACTACAAGTTGCAAGTAACGGGAACACCTACTGGGGCACAAGCCCAGCCTTCGCTAACCTCTACAAGGCTGTTGAGAGCCTCCTGGAGGAGCCCCTGGAGAAGCTGGAGCAGAGGCTAGAGGAGATGCTAGCCCAGGGTAGGG
>JBEVCE010000037.1:4512-12809 GCA_040514295.1 Pyrodictiaceae archaeon
GAGCCCCTGGAGAAGCTGGAGCAGAGGCTAGAGGAGATGCTAGCCCAGGGTAGGGGCCAGTCTAAGGGGGAGGCCCTCCAAGCGTAAGTGCACTCTCTTCATCCTAGAGGCCTTAGAGAAAAGACATGGCTACTCGGCTCTCTTCTTCTTGCCTCCACCACCACCCTTACCCTTAGGCTCTATGAACTGCTTGAAGTACCATCCATGCACCCTCTTAATATGTTCTAGTAGGTCCTTTCTCCTAAACATCCCCCTACCACATACTGGGCACGGCCTTCCACCGGGCATGGCTACCCTCCCTCCCCCTTTCTGGACTTAGGCATCCTGGAACTATATGTCTACTACGAACTGCAGCCTCCAGCAACCATCCTCCCTCCTTATCTCCATGAGAGAGTATGTCATAGCCTTGACTATAGTTCTATGCTCGTGCCGTGAGGGGTCAAACTTCTCACCCCACGCACTAGCCTCTAACAAGTACTCCTCCTCCCCCCTCCTCTCTATCCTATGGACCTTGAACCTTGAGAACACCATGCCTTCCGAGTCCGTGATTACGAGGAGCTCCTCGATCCACTTGTACAGAAGGTTCTCTAGGTCGAAGCCCTCCACTACCACCCTCTTTTCGACACGAGGCTCAACCCTCGACGTATCAGTCATTATCTCGTAGACGCCTAAAGCCGCCTGCTCGAAAGCCTCCTCTAGGCTCCTACCCTTAGCCACGACAATCTCGTCAGCAGTATGAGGTGCATGGCTATAGCCTGGGCATGTTGGCTCGAAGGAGTCCTCAGCCATCACGGTCACCCGGCTAGTCCTCCTGGAGCCTCTCTTATGTACCCCTACCCGGCTAATAGCAGTTGAGGTTCAGCATCCTCGATGAAGTAAAGGAGGGGTGGTTATAGAGCGACTGCTAGGCGTTTACATCGTAAGCTAGACCCGTATAGGCTGCTCGTAGAAGACGTAATGCATTATTCCCCCCTTTAGCGAGAAGAGGATCCTAGAGGCTATAGCTGGATGCAGGGCCTGGGGGCTACTAAGACCCTTATAGACTTCTCTGGGCTTGCTAGGCCCAGGGGGGAGAGAGGGCTACTAGCACTACTCGTCATCCTAGTCATAGTCATGCTAATAGCACTTATAGCCAGGCTCCCTGGACCAGCATTCTACGCTCTCATAGCCGCGGCAGTAGTGCTAGCCATAGCCGCTATTGCGTCATTCTCCCAGAGGCCTGGAAGCCTTAGGGGAAAATGGCCATTGATCGAACTCACATACAGTGTTACGGCTAGTGGGGAGAAGGGGCTCATAGAGGTAAAGGCTAGGGTTGTTGAGGCGCAGGCACCTGGTAGGATACGGCTATTAGCATTGCTAGGCGCATGCTCCTACATGTTCTCTAGGATGGGGCTAGTAGACAGGTACTATACCCCCGTGATCCTAGTAGGCGGCAGGGCTGAGTCCGTCGAGGAGCTAGCTTCTAGCACGCTTCAGACTGGACTCTTGTTAGAGGGAAGGGTGGAGACGAGCATCCTTGAGCCCACTGAGGCACTAGTCTTCGATAGACATGGCATGAGTCTTCACCTGATCCATGGAGGCTTCATAGCTATCGAGGTGGAGTCTAGCGGTGCGGTTGCCACAGCCCTCCTGCCAATCATCTTCGAGGACGATGTGGAGAGGATCGTAGAGCTAGGCGGGAGTGGTACAGCCTACGCTCTTGTAGCAAGGAGGGGCTACATGGTTAGGCCCCAGCTTCTCAAAGCCCCAGGAGGTAGGACGGAGACAACGCTAGGCATCCGCTATAGGGTTATGGTGAGGGACGAGTCTGGGAGAACCTACAGGGCTGAGACAGAGCTACCGCTCATCAGTACCCGTGGAGCCGAAGGAAGCTGGGAGCTGTCACTGGCACGTGGAGTTGTAGGAGGTAGCCTGGTGGCCATTCTTCCCGGCTCCTATAGCCAAGCTCTAAGACTATATGCTCTACAGTCTCCAAGGGAGCTTGCCAGGCTACCATTACTGATGAGGAGCGTTAGCTGTGGAGGGCTCGAGGCCATAGCATCATACTACTTGTCCGTAGGCGGCCGCGTGGAGGCCGAGACACCCCTCTAAGACCCCCGGAGGCCGCTAGGGATGAACGGTATGAGTTAATACTCTTGCTAGGAGTAGTACATGCTACATAAGAGGCTGAGAGCAGGCCATGGGGGGCCAGTCTGGCCAGATTACCGTGCACGCACTAGGCTTCGACGACGTCATAGTATTGCCCGGGCTTAGCAGCGTAGAGCCTCACGAGGTCGATATCTCGGGTAAGGCCTCCAGGAGCGTGAAGCTACACATACCATTACTCTCATCGCCCATGGATACGGTGACCGAGTGGCGTATGGCTGTAGTCCTAGCTCTTAAGGGGGCTCTGGGAGTAGTCCATAGGAATATGAGTATCGAGGACCAGGTTGAGCAGCTTCGTAGGGTTAAGCAGCATCCTCTCATAAGGCTTAGCAGCGTGAGCGTACCGCTTAGAGCAGAGTGCTGCTACGTGCTCGACCAGATGAGGAGGCATGGGCTGAGAAGACTACCCGTGGTGGACGAGCCCACTGGTAGGCTGAGGGGATATGTCCATTACCACTCGCTACTAGGATGCAGGTGCGGCGAGCCCATAGCCAAGCACGTGGAGCCTGGTAAGTGGTATAGTCTTAGCGAGTGGAGGGACGCGCTAAGGATAGTGGCTAGGGGAGAGGCCGACGCTGTAGCCATAGTGGAGGATGGGGTCTTCGTGGGCACGGTGACGGTGAACGAGGCGCTTGAGGAGTATAGGCCTCTAACCGACGAGGATGGTAGGCTAAGAGTGGCTGCAGCAGTCTCGCCTCTAGACCTGGAGAGGGCCTCTAGGCTTGAAAAGTACGCCGATGTACTGGTATCCGATGTAGCCCACTTCCACAACAGGAACGTGTTGTCCTCGGCTAGGAGGCTAGTATCCATGGTCTCAGCCGACTTTGTTGCAGGCAACCTTGGAAGCTACGAGGGAGTAGTAGATACTATAACTACTGTCGAGGCCGTAGCCGGGCTAAGAATGGGGATAGCTGGAGGCAGTATCTGCACGACAAGCGGGGTTACAGGTGTAGCAGCACCAACACTCTATGCTGTAATGGAGGCTGCCAGGGCGCTCAGAGACCACGGTATACCACTAGACAAGATACCCATAATAGCTGATGGAGGCATACGAGGAGCGGGGGACGCTCTTAAAGCCCTAGCAGCAGGGGCATCAGCCGTAATGGCTGGCTACATGCTGGCGGGAACAGACGAGACCCCGGCCCCCCTCATAAGGGTGGGGGATAGGCTCTACAAGCCCTACAGGGGCATGGCGAGCAAGGGGGCTATGGAGAGAAGGTTTGCGGCTGACAGGTATACGACTACGGCCAAGAAGGTGGAGGAGGGCGTAGAAGGTCTAGTACCATACCGGGGCCCCGCCTCCAGGATAATAGACGAGTTCGCTGAGGCTCTTAGAGCCGGGATGGGCTATGCTGGTGCAAGGAGCCTTAAAGAATTATGGGGGAAGGCAAGGCTAGCCATAATCACTAGCAGGATAGGAGCGTACCAGAACCTTGTAAGAACAAGCCTATAGGTGGCAGCTATGCCCAGGTGGAGCGAGAGGATAATAGTAGTAGGCTTCGGAGGCCAATACATGCATCTCATCACTAGGAGGCTTAGAGAGCAAGGCTACTACGCCGAAATAGTATATTATAACATGCTCGATGAGAAGAAGAGCTTTCTAGAAGCAGAGGAGACCAAGGCAGTAATCCTCTCAGGAGGCCCATCGAGCGTATACGAGGAGAACGCACCAAGAATACCAGGGTGGCTTCTAGAGCTAGGCAAGCCTATTCTAGGAATCTGCTACGGCTTCCAGCTCTTAGCCTACATGCTTGGAGGAATCGTCGAGAGGGGCTGCATGGAGTACGGGAGGACCATGGTAGAGCTTGTTGGAGACGGGCTAGGAGACCCCTTGTTCAAGGGGTGGGGGAAGAGAGAAACTACGTGGATGAGCCACTCCGACTGCGTCAAGAAGCTGCCACCAGGCTCCCAAGTATTAGCCATAAGCGAGAACGGCTACATTGCAGCAGCCAGGCTAGCCCCAGGAATCTATGGGGTCCAGTTCCACCCAGAGGTGAGGCACACCCCTAAGGGCAGGATGCTCCTAGCAAACTTCGCCAAGCTGGCAGGCATGAGGGGTGGATGGAGCCCCGAGAACCTAGTAGACGAGATAGTGGAGGATGTCAGGAGGAGGACCCAGGGCGGGGGAAAGGTACTAGTAGCTGTGAGCGGAGGCGTCGACTCGACCGTGACGGCGGTGCTTCTCCGGAAGGCGCTAGGATCAAGGGTTAAAGCAGTACTAGTAGACCATGGCTTGTTTAGAGAGGGTGAGGTAGAGGAGAGCCTAGAGGTCCTCAGGGAGGCGGGGATAGAGCCCTTAGTCATAGACGCTTCTAAGAGGTTCCTTGAAGCGCTAAGAGGGGTCAGCGACCCAGAGGAGAAGAGGAGGATCATAGGAGAGCTCTTCGCTAGGATATTCAGGGAGGTGGTAGAGGAGGATCCAGAGATAAAATACCTGGCACAAGGCACGCTCTACCCTGACGTCATAGAGTCGGGGGCGGAGCCGGGAGCAGATAGGATAAAGAGCCATCATAACGTGGGCGGGCTACCCTCATGGCTAGGCCTCGAGGTCATAGAGCCCCTCCGATGGCTGTACAAGGACGAGGTACGTAGACTAGCACAAGCCCTGGGGCTCCCCAGGAAGATAGTCTATAAGCATCCCTTCCCAGGCCCAGGCCTAGCAGTAAGAATCATAGGGGAGGTGACCGAGGAGAAGCTTAGGATAGCTAGAAGGGCCTCTAAGATAGTCGAGGAGGAGCTTCAGAAGGCGGGGCTCTATGAGAAGGTCTGGCAGGCGTTCGCGGTAGTAGGCGATGACCGCTGGGTGGGCGTCAAGGGTGATAGAAGGGAGGAGGGCAGGATAGTCATCATAAGGATAGTTGAAAGCGAAGACGCCATGACAGCAGATTGGTCCAGGATACCCCATGAGATACTTGATAAAATGGCTAGGAGGATAACATCCGAGGTTGAGGGGGTCACAATGGTGGCCTATGCTATAACCACTAAGCCGCCCTCAACCATAGAGCCACAGTAGCCTCCTCCATGGAGAAGCCGTGAGAGAATAGAATATAGTGTTGCCTCATGCCTTCAAGAGAGTGCAGCTACTCGACGCGCCCGAGCCGCCTAGCTCCAAGGTGCACGAGAACCCTATAACCTACATCCTCCAAGGATAGCTGTCAACTCACTATGCTATAACTATGCTGTAAGAATCCTAGAGGAGCATGAAGCGGGCCCCCAGGAGGCCCTAGGAGGGATACTGTCCGAGCACAGGGTAGCCGTAGTAGAGCACTCTGGGGCAAAAATTCTTAGTCATGGGACATCCGGAGAAGAGCCGAGAGGTATAGGGGGTGAGAGGCCATTGTTCACCCTATGGAGGATTAGGCCTAGGAGGAGGGCGTCATTAGAGGAGCTAGCTAAGGATGCTAGGAGCCGCGACATCGTGTTCCTGGGAGAGATCCACGAGAACCTAGGAGTGCTGGAGGCGGAGCTAAGCGTCCTCAACACGCTAGCCAGCCAGTGCAAGCACCTAATGCTCTTCCTAGAGATGTTCAACTATATGCAGCAGCCGTTGCTAGACAAGTACCTTGAAGGCAAGATGTCCTGGCAGGAACTGGTAAGAGAGTATTCTAGGAGCAGGGAGGGGTTTAGCCTAGACCACTACAAGCCGCTCATAGACCTAGCAGCCTCACGCGGCCTCAAGGTATATGGCGTAATGCCGCCCAGGGAGTACGCCTCCCAGGTTGCCAGGAGAGGGCTGAAGGCCCTTAGAGAGGTGGGGGAGCAGCTAGTAGGGGAGGAGGATATAGACAAGGGGCCTCCAGGCTACAGGGAGAGGTTCATGGAGCTAATTCCACGCGAGGGCCCCATGGCAGCCCTAGACCCCGAGAAGCTCCTAGAGGCCCAGGCCTACAAGGACACGATAGCCTCTAGGATAATAGTTGATAAGCTCTCTAAGACCAGTTGCAGCTACAAGCCAAGAGCATTGGTAATCATGGGGTATGGTCATGTAGAGCATGTAGGCACGGTACCCCATAGGGTAAGCAGGTACGGCTACGACCCCCTAGTCATAACCTCGAGGACGGCCGGCTCCAAGGAGGAGGCCCACAGGATCCTGGAGGAGCTTGCGAGAGACCCCCTCCTGATAGCGGATTACCTGGTAGTAGCATACGAGCTCGGGATAAACTAGGGCTTGGGCGTCATCGTTACTTCCAGACAGTTCCACCTTGTCATCTACTTCACACCCTCCCCCTCGGGCGGCACAGAGCCTCATACCTCTATCCATAAGTCTCCTCGCTTAGCCCGCCATGCCTACCCCTCTACAATACTCCAAAACCAGACCCTATAGTTAAAAGTGGGAAAAGCATACCCTTCCCCTCCCCATAGGCTCCATAGCCGTCCAGGACGTGTCTTTGAGGGCATACACCCCTAGGCCTTATTAGGCATGCTGGAGTGTCATGCTCCCTCATGGTGCAGCTTAGAGTGAGGGGAGTAGCACCATCCCCCTCCACCCCCTGTAGGGTTGTAGCAGTAGTTAGCGGTGGCCCTGACAGTCTAAGCTATATGGCCCAGTGGCTTGCCCGTGGCTGTAGCATTCACGTCCTCACGTTCAACTATGGCCAGAAGGCCTTTAGGGAGGTTGAGGCTGCTCAGAGGCTTATTAGAGAGGTCTCTAGGATTGCATTGGAGAAGGGCTGGGGGAGGATAGTCGAGCAAAGGATTATAGACATGGGCTTCATGGCCGGGCTATGGCCTGGCACAGAGCTAACAGACCCGCGGATGGAGGTCTCGGAGGAGTATAGGCCCGCGTTAGTCGTACCCTTGAGGAATGTGGTCATGCTCTCCATAGCCTCGGCCTACGCCTACAGCCTTGCAGAGGCCCACCCAGGCGAGCACGTCTATGTGGTTTACGGAGCCCAGTACGATGATGTAATGCCCCGCGAGGACACCTGGGAGCCGAGATACCCTGACTCTAGCCCTGAGTGTATCGAGGCCCTCCAAGCCTCTCTAAGGATATGCCACTTCCGGGGCTCGAGGAGGATCGAGATATGGAGCCCTGCTAGGGAGGGGCTCTCGAAGGCCGAGAACCTGAGAAAAGGGTACAGGCTACTAGGTAAGCTACTCTACGAGACATGGAGCTGCTACCGTGGCGGCAGGCTCCACTGCGGGCGCTGCGAGAGCTGCAGGAACAGGCACAAAGCCTTCATGGAGGCGGGTATACCCGACTGCACCCCCTACGAGCACCCACCTGGCAACCCGGAGGAGTTCGTATGGACGGGTGAAGCCTACCTCCACAAGAGCTGCACCCAGGGATAGCCGGCATGTTTGTGCCAGGCCACCTCCTAGCCAAGCTAGTCAGCCCGATCGAGGAAGAGCAGGTCCAGCCAGCTGGTGTGGACCTAAGAATAGCCGAGGTAAGGCTACTAGACTCGCAGGGCATCCTAGGAAGAAGCACAAGAAGCATACCTGCCGGGAGGCTAGTCGAGCCCGAGGGGGGCTGGTGGCGCCTAAGCCCAGGAGCCTACAGGATAAGGTTCCTCGAGGCCGTGAGAATACCTGAGGACCACGTGGGCTTCTGCCTGCCCAGGTCGAGCCTGATCAGAATGGGCGCCCTCATCTCATGCGCTGTCTGGGATCCAGGCTACCACGGGAGGGGCGAAGCACTACTAGTAGTAGTGAACCCCCAGGGAGTGAGGATAGAGGTTCATGCAAGAATAGCACAGCTCGTCCTAGCCAAGGTGGAGCCTAAGCCCATCAAGACCTATAAAGGAGTATACCAGGGTGAAGGACTAGGCTCAGCTCACGGCCATGACCTCACATCCTCGGCTTGACGTGCACTCATCACCACCCCAGCACCTCAGGATCCTGCTAGCATGAAGCCCCTACCCCCTAGGCTGTCCTAGCTAGTCCCAGGAGGCCACAAGATAGGATTTACGCCATCGACTCCATCAATGTCTTGGAGTCTATTATGCCTAGGAGGGGCCCGACTATACCAGCCACATGGTTTACACCCATAAGGGTGATTGCAAGGGACTCGTAACTATACGACTTAATATTGGGCGCTGACCCCGCAAGCCTATCCCTATACCTCTCCATGAAAGGCTTATAGTAGGAAAGTGCTATGCTCTTGTCTATGTACTCTGACTCTCTAACAATCCTGTATATCTCGCCATTAC
>JBEVCE010000038.1:0-5784 GCA_040514295.1 Pyrodictiaceae archaeon
CCCATAGCCCTCTACCCGGAATCCTGCCTGTCGCCTGTATCCAGCCCTCGCCAGTAGCAATAGTCCATCTTAGAGGACTCTACGATCCAGAAGAACTGTACTATAAGGGCTATAGGTATTAGCCATAGTAGACCGAAACCATGCTTAGTGACAAGCACGGGCCAGAAGATCAGTTCACCAGCCCCAATAGCCATTGCGGAGATTATGGCGCCAGGCCCTAGCATGCTCCTCAGCGATGTTGGAGGCTCTGGTACTCTTCTGGGCTCCTTCAACTCTATGTCAAAGGAGAAGACTCTCCTAACTAGGCGAGAAAAAGCCCCTTGCTCCTCTTCCCCTCCACTCACAGATATTATTGGTGCATCAAGACTACTTCTCCAATACCCTAAGACGGGTTGCTGGAACTAGGTGTGTCCCGATAGAGGGACAGTATTTAAATTTGGCCCTGGAGCTGCAGTGGGCATAGACCATGCTTAGCCAGAATAGTCGAGAATTACGGTTCAGCAGGAGGTTCACGGCTAGCTTTTCCCTAATCATTTCTTCTTAGGACTCCTTCTACTATCATCCCCTAGAGCTCCTGCTTCTTTAAGGGCCCTCTACGCCCCTCCTCATAGATCTTTTCAGCTATTCCTAACGACGTAGGTTAGGACAGTTGTAGGAGTTGCATGATGTACTTACTGTTATTAACGTTCTCTCACCTTTCAAGGAGAGGAGTTCACAGGTTTTTTGGCCTTCAAGCTAGCCATCTCCTTATCCAGTATTGTTCTAGGACAAGTTCTTATCTCTCTTGGCATATGTATGTGCTAGGGGCAGAAGCTTGAAGATTACTCTGACACGCAAAGATCTTGAAGACCTAAGGAGACTTACTGTAAAAGTTGCTGGCGAGGCTGCGGGCTTCCTAAGAGATCATTTAGGCGAGGACGAGCTTCTTAGGGTAGAGGTAGTCCATGGAGACGACGAAGGTATGAGAATTGATCTAGAGTCTGAAAAAATGGTTATGGAGCTTCTAAGCCTAGAGGGTATTAGGGGCGTCTTCGTAGGCGAGGAGCACGGCGAGGTAGTGATGGGCGATGATCCCTACGTTGTAGTTGTCGACCCACTTGATGGTAGTAGGAACTATGCTGCAGGTATAGCGTGGGCGGCAGTAAACATAGCCATAGCGTTGCGTAGCAAACCTAGGCCCACACTAAGAGATATTGTAGTAGGGGCTATAGCACCTATTATGCAGGGTTATAGCGTCTATAGCTTTGCTAAAGGGCTTGGAGCTTATGAGGGGGGGAGGAGAGTTAGTGCAAGGGGAAAACCATTATCAAGACTCATCTTTACCTATGTTGAGCGAATAGAGCATGCCGAGGTATTATACAAGCTCCTCAAGACTCTTGGTGGGCATAGAGCTATTAGAGCTCTAGGTAGTTCCAGTCTTGAAGTGGTATGGACCGGTATGGGTAGAGGCGAGGCATTCATAGATGTGAGAGGGAGGCTTAGAATAGTCGACGTAGCTGCCTCCTCACATTTTGCTAAGGAGGCTGGAGCCAAGGTCTTGCTCGGTAATCCTAATGCTGTCCTATCGCCGCTAGAAAGAATAGGTTATGTTATAGTGACAGCCTTCGACTATGTATGGGATGCTATAAGAAAAGTACTAGCCTTTGAAGATGTTGAGGAAAACCTGCTCTAGCTTTACCCTTTACCCGTATCCTGTTTTCCGATAAGGGTTTGCAGCGTCTATCGCTTCCTAAGTACTAGCGCTAAGGCTACAACTATCATTAAGGCTGCCATTCCTGCTATGACTATTTCTGTCATAGTGCTAACCCTCTGGGTGCTGGTCTCAGTTTGTATGGTGCTGGTCCTATTCATGAGCTTAGCTGATGTGGTATTGCTGGTAACTGTGGTGGTGACTACCGTCTTAGTGGTGCTAGTACTAGTTTGGATTAGAGGGCTGCTAGTACTAGTGCTAGCTTGTATACTAGTTGCCGGCTTGACGCTCGTTACGTACATTGAAGAAGTTGTTGCACTTACTGGTGTCTGTGTATGTCTAGCCTCGACTTTAACTACTACAGTCTCCAGCTCCTCCGGGCTTATAAGAGCCTTACTTATAGTGACGTTGTCTGTCACTGGTTTCAGCAATATTCTTTTGGGGATTAGCTCATCTAGGCCATGGATCTTTATGCCCGTGAATGCTGCGATTATCTTGAGCTGGCTTAGGGCCTTCCTTCCTTCTTTTATCTCATTGGATATCTCTATGAGTGTTCTCTCGGCATCTCTTCCCGGATCCTTTGTTGAAGGATAATGTATTAGCCGAGGGCCCCTCTCTCTAAAGGTCACGTTTATGTTTGTTCCATTGAGCTGTATGTTTAATGAGACTCTTGTCTTGCTAGGTGGCTTCTCGATAAGCTTAGGCGCCTTCATGGGTGAGGAGGCTATGAGAGTAGCTATAGATTGTGGTTGAGCAGCGGGCTGGGCGTGCGTGTGTGTCGTTTTTTCAAGATCCTCCGCAAGCCCTAGGAAGAGGACTAGAAGATACTTTTCTAGGACATCCATATTTGTAGTAATATCTTCTCTTAATCTGGCTACTTCTCCTACATAATGGGCTTTATATCTTGTGTCCAGCAGCAACTTATTGGTTGAAACGTTGGCAGCTACGGCTAGGCTAAAAGAGCCATTAATATTATAGAATGTGGACAAGATGTCATAAGCTCGATAGGCTTCATCGGGATCCATTCCTTTTCTTATGACATAGTTTGTCGCTTTCTCAAGATCCATGGATGCTTCAATGAATGCTCCAAGGGTATTGTTCTTAACTACTAGGCTGAATTGTTTAAACGTTATAAAGTTTATGCCTAAAGTCTTTAGCTTTTCTATGGCTTTAAGAACTTCACGGAGCTTATTAGCACTCGTACCGGATAAGGAGGGCTTACCCCTAGCCGTGGACTCCAAGTATAGGGTTAGCATGCCTGTTTTAGAGGAGACTATGAGCTTTTTTACTAGTATTGTAGTGTTATGAGTTTCGTTGACCAGGCTTATAATGCCATGAATGTTTAGTGTCATGGTCTTGTTAACTGGTGTGCTGGATAGCATTCCTTCTAGGCTCGTTAGGAGTACGCCCTTTTTTATGCTGGTCTCCTCAGGGATTGTGCTAGCCAGAATCTTTCCGGGCATGGTGACTGCTACATGTAGCTTCATTTTTCTGTTTGACATGTTCTCGTATAGTAGTGACTCATAGCTTAATACCATGTTGCCATTGAACGTCATCTCTCTCGTTGAGCTTGTCTTCACTAAAGCATTTAGAGCTACGAGAGGCTCTATGGCACCATCAGGATGAATAAATAGGGTTACATTGTAGTAGGATACTGTTATGTTAATACTGGTACCTTCAGGCGGGAAGGATGGGGATGTTGTTGTAACTATGGTTGCTGGGCTTGTTAAAGTAGCTAAGAGGAGCATTAATATAATGTAGGAAGTTGCATGCATAGCTATGCTTACACCTCCTCAACGTTCCAGGAGTTTGAGCCTTAAATAAGCTAAATAAAGTATTCTCCTTACCTCCTGCTAAAGCCTATCTATAAGAGGTTTTCTACCCATGCACTCAGCGGCTGTAAGTAAGGGTACGCCATGCCTCCTAGCAGTCTCCAGGAGTGGTGCTATTCTCTCCCTCCATTTCTTTTCCCTTAACAGATGGTGATCATATATTACTAGATCAGGGTTGCTTAGAACTATCAGCTCCATGTTTTCTATTGCTCTTTTCAGATTGATTCTGTTGAGCATGTAGGGGTATAGGTAGGTGGGGGGCCCGTCTGCTATGATAATGTCTGGCTTCTCCTCTATGATTTTATAGGCATAATCCTCTATTATGGGGCCCATGAGGTCACTTGTGTAAAGTATCTTCTTGTTCATCCACTCGATGAGTACTGGTGTGACCCAACCCGTCCTATCATACTCAACTCCATGAAACCATGAGCCTAGTAGCCTTATTCTAACCCCACCCGTCTCGTAGAATCCTCTATCTCCTAGGATGATCGTTGAACTCCCTATTTTTAGCCTATTCTTGACCCATCTAGAGCTATGCCATAGCCTTGAAAGCTTATTGAACCACTTCTTCCCCTTCTCTAGTAGTTCTATTCTACGCCTAGAGTAATCCCCAAAATCCTTGCTGAGAGCATAGGGGAGGTTGTCTAAGGGGTCATGGATATCAATATTCTTAGGCTCCTCGTAGATGCTAGCTGCCTCTAGTCCTGCTAGTCTTGCTAGAGACTCAATGAACTCTCTGCTCCGTTTCCACTGGCTCTCATTAATGTAGTAATTAGGGTTCTTCGCTATAATGATTTTTCCGTCGAGGTACATTTTAGCAGGATCAATTACATCGGGATCCCATGGCCGAGCGTAGTGATCGTAATGATAGTGTGTTATGATTATCACATTAGCCTTATAGGCGAACTCCTCTATTCTTCTAATGGCTTCTCTTCTAAGCCTCTCCTTCTCCTCGTGAGGAAGCGGATAACTTGGTTGCATAGCAGCAGCTCCAGGATCCACTATTATGCCAGAGATATGGTAGATTGACGAGGATTTAGCTCCTAAGCTATCAAACCATATGAGAGTTACCCCATATTCCTCCAATAATACCCTAGCACATTTAGCCTCGTCCCTCACCTCCTACCCCAGGCTAAAGGCTGGAATAAAATAGAGTTTAAGGAGTGAAGGCTAGGGATAATGGGGTAGAGTTTCACTGAAGTCCTCTTAAGCCAGGCTTCCACTATGAAGCTCAAGCTGTTACTTCTATCATACCTCTCTTATAGAGGCTTCTAATAAACCCGGGTTTTTGCTTGCTAATACCATTTTTACTAGATACTGGTAGTGTCGTCCCGCATACGAAGCAGACCCACATGTTATTGACTAGCCTCATGGGATTGCCGCACTTCGGGCATACAACATAGCTTGCTTCTGAAGATAGCCTCTTTACGGCTCTAGGCAAAACGGTTACCCCTATATACTTTTCTCTAAGTCCCCACTATATAGGGATTACTACTAGTAATACTTGATCACTTTAAATCATTAGATTGTTGTCATTGAATGTTTGCTTCGGGAAAAGTTTCTAGAGGGCCTGAGAAGAGTCTATGATGCTGGGCCTAGCTATGCTAAACTACTATTTTGAGCTAGTTAAGCCAAGGCAGACTCTTCTCCTACTTGTAACTATGTATGGTGCTTACTTTGCTGCAGGGGGTAGAGATCTAGCTACATTATTGTGGATGAGTATTGCAGGGTTCCTCTCTATAGCTGGTACTACAGCTATGAATATGGTTCTCGAACGTGACATAGATTCCTTAATGCCTAGGACGGCTTCTAGGCCTATACCTGCCGGGCTAGTTAAACCAGCAAGTGCAGCATCATTCTCTGTAGCCACTTATACCCTGGGTGCTTTAGTGGGGACCATGGTTAACCCTGTTTTTACATTGACTATCCTCTTAGGCTACTTCTTTGACATACTCATTTATACTAATCTGGTTAAACGGAGTACACCATTAAACATTGTCTTAGGCGGGGTCGCGGGAGGGATGCCAGCTCTAGGTGGCTGGGCAGCTGCGAGAGGAGCTATCGAGCTTGGCGGCTCTCTTCTAAGCCTATTGGTCATGGCATGGATACCCATGCATATATGGTTCATAGCGACTTATTTCCTCGAGGACTATCGTAAGGCTGGTGTACCCATGGCGCCAGTAGTCCTAGGGCCTGTAAGGGCAGCTTATCTGACGGAGGCCTCGACAATCATAATGATTGTTATCTCATGGTTGTTTGTGG
>JBEVCE010000039.1:0-27754 GCA_040514295.1 Pyrodictiaceae archaeon
TCAGCCTTTATAACGCTAATAGTGATCTTATCTGGCAACGTATACACCCAGTACGAGATGGTAGTACTTCACTCCTCAGCTAGTTAGATCAGTGGGACTTTAAAAGCGGTTTTGCATTTCACTCTCTTCATTAACAACAACAGCAGCGTAACAGTTTTGTATATAAATTCTTCTCTAAGGAACCAACACTAGTTTTAGTCCGAAAAAGAAAATTACTAGTGTGGATTTACTTTTCGAGCTTGGTGGCTGAAACACCTTGGGTGAAGAGGTTATGAATGATGTTTTTCAACAGCTATCTACATGGAGTCGAGGCTGCAATATCCCACTCCATGCCCCACTCTATGCTTGTCCTCCATGGTTCTACTATGACATGTTTACTATTATGGCGCTTGTCTCGCTAGAGCCTACCTCCATAGAACCATTACTCCCGGAGGGCGTTGAGCCGGTTATTGATGGAGATGGATGTAGCCCAGGCCTTTTCTGGATGTCGTACAACCCTCATACGAGTTTTGGCCCATTCTCTGAAGCCTTAATAGCTGTACAAGTTGGCTTAAAGGATAGGCAAGAGTACATGTACTACATACCCTATGCCTATGTGGATGGGAGCGACTCCTCGCTAGCCTCTGGTAGAGAGGTATTGGGATTACCCAAGAAATTTGCTAGGATAGAAATCACTGAGGAAGGTAGGGTTTGTCAGGGATTCGTTAAACGAGGGGATTTAATCTTAAACCTTAATGTCTCGAAGGAGAGGCCTGCTGATGAGAGCCTTATAAGAAGCCTTCTATCTCCAAAGACAAGTATACTCGGACTAAGAGTTTTACCCCCCATTGCGGGTAAGGGTGTAGCGCAGCTAGTGAAATGGTATATTAAGCCAGCCTTACCCAGGCTGGAAGGCGGCATGTTGAAAGTATGGGGTGGGCCTGCTCTTGTGAGAACAGGGTTGACGGCCGAAGACCCCGTGGGCCTGCTCAAGATCCGGAAAGTGATACGAGGTTTTTGTGGACTAGTTAATATAGAGCTAGGTATTGAAGGCGTGGTTAGGGAGTGGAGGATCTCCTAGGCCTCCTCTTTTTCCTCCTCGCCTGGTCTGGGGAGATAGTAGTATTTGCCTATCCTCTTCTGTAGTCTATCCAGGTAGCTGTTCTCCTTGTTTATCCTGGGCCTCCCCGTCTCTGGGTCCTTACGTATAGTTACTCCTAGCTCCTCTAAGAACTTGTTCATACCCTTGCTATGAGGCATGGGCTTTAACGCCCTACCATGTCTACCCGGCTCACCTGTAAACACCATAATTCTGTTCGCGATATAGTCTTGTACGGCTATGTCGTGCTCCACGACTAGGGCTGCAGCCCCGCGTGCCTCGATGAGCCTTCGAATGGTCTTTGCTACCGCCAGCCTCTCCTCTACATCAAGGTATGCTGAGGGCTCGTCGAGGAGGTAGATGTCAGCCTCCCTGGCTAGGGCTACGGCTATGGCAACCTTTTGTAGCTCGCCACCACTAAGCTCCCCTAGCCTCCTATCGAGTAGCCTATCTAAGCCTAACTTCCGCACCAGCTCGGTATAGATCCAGGAGCCTGGCGTGGTTGAGGAGGGATTAGCCCTCCTCAGTACATCTCCTACCCTCAGATCCTCTCCTCCAAGCACGGCTGGCGAGACGTATTGCGGCTTATAGCTTACAGTGAACTCTTTCGCCTCCTGCATCCCGACTAGCACCATGCCCTCAGTAGGCTTAAGCTCGCCTGCTAGGACTCTCACGAACGTTGTTTTCCCTATCCCGTTGGGGCCTAGTACTCCTATCACCTCGCCCTCGTATAGCTCTCCTTGCTCGGACTCAAGGCTGAATCCATCCAGCTTTACCTTTATCTTCGTCCACTCTATGTATGTCTTTGGAGCCACTCTGCTAGTCTCCTCCACTAGGCTCATACTATACCTTATTGGCTCGCCTCTTATCCTCATGTTCTCGGCTGGTAGGTAGCCTTTAAGGAAGTTGTTTATACCGGCGCGTACCCCGTAGGGTTTCGAGGCTATCCCATAGACTCCGGGCTCGCCATACATTATCGAGACATAGTCGCTGAGATAATCTAGCATAGCTATGTCATGCTCTACCACTACTGCGTACTTGTTGCCGGGAATGTACCTCCGGATTACCCTTGCAACCCTAACCCTCTCTCTAACATCCAGGTAGCTGCCAGGCTCATCGAACAAGTATATGTCGGCGTCTTTGGAGAGGACGGCTGCAATCATGAACCTTTGTAGCTCGCCACCACTAAGCATGCTTATACTCCTATCCCATAGCCCTATAAGCCCAAGCTCTTTTGCGATCTCTCTTGCAACCCCCCTCTCATCAACCTTTTCTAGTAGCTCACCAACTCTGCCGCGAATCCTTCGAGGCACTAGGTCTATGTACTGGATCTTATGAGCAGCCCTAATCTTGCCATCGGAGAGCATCCGGAGATAGTTTTGTAGCTCGGTGCCCCTAAACCTCTTCACAATCTCGCTCCAGTCAAGATCCCTGCCTAGCTCACCCATGTTAGGCTTAAGCTCGCCTGCTAGGATACGGAGGGCTGTTGACTTACCCGTGCCATTCTTGCCTATAACGCCTATGATCTTTCCTTCGCGAGGGGCTGGGAGCCCATAAAGCTTAAATCCGTTTACTCCGTAGCGGTGAATGAGCATCTTCTCTAGCTCATCAGGTAGATTGACTACGCTTATCGCTTTGAAGGGGCACTTATGAACACATATTCCGCAGCCTATGCAAGTCTCCTCGTATATTACGGGAACCTTGCCCTTCATCTCGATAGCCTTACCGCCAGTTCGGTTAACTGGGCAGAACCTTATACACTCCTGTCCGCATTTGCTCGGCCTGCACAGCTCCTTGTCAATGACAGCTATCCTCACCATAGCGTTAAAACACCTCTCCTCCATGCCTCGCCTCTAAACAGCTTAGGGGTCTTTGAACGTAATGCTTTACCCAGTGCATGGGCGATAGTTTCTAAGGGTACCTAGGGGCCTTCGTAGACCAGGGGCTGTGAAGACTGGTGACGGCACAGACCCAGAAAGCTAGCACTCGCCTCGACAACAAGGTGGCTTGAGGAGGGCTAATACGGGTAGATGGTCTTATCAACGTCCTTTAGGGGCTAAAAACAATGCTATGGGGATGAAGAGGGGTTTAGGGGGTCTGAGCCCCTCACCACTCTTCCTCTTCCCACTCCTCTTCTTCCTCTTCCTCCTCCCACCATTCTTCTTCCTCTTCTTCTTCCTCCCACCACTCCTCCTCTTCTTCGAAGAGGGTCATGGTGTATCCCACCTGGAGGTTATGAAGTAAATGTTGTTTACTTCCTTCTCTTGGCCGTTTTGCTGGCTTCCACTACTAGAGTTATTAAACTCTTTCCCTCGAAGCCCCACGATAAATGCCAATAGCTTACTCCTTAGGCTTGACTCCAGAGAATACGCTGGTATACGTTTCTAGTAACCTCCTTGCACACTCCCCTCCACAGCTGCCTGGGGGGTTTAGCCTACCCTCTCTTTGTAGTAGCTCTAAGGTATCCTCTGGGCTTATACAGCAAGTCTCTTCTCCTAGTTCCTCTCTTGCCTTTCTGAGAGCTTCCTTCAGCTTGTCCCTATGCCTGGCTACTAGGACTACTAGTGCTTTGCCAGCTGGGTCGTATCTTCCTACGACCCTGGATATGTTGCGCTCGCCTAGGAGGTATAGTAATAGCTCTATCCCGGGCTTCCTGGCAATACTCTTACCGCGGGAAAAGGACTTGTAGACTGTATAGGCTGCTGAAAGTATCCTCTCCAGGCTTCCCGCGAGCTCGGGCTTCACGGCAGAGGCTACAAGAATTTCCTTCTCCCGCATAATTTCTTCTAGAAGCTTATAGGCTCTGGGCTCCGAGCGTGGAGGCCACTTTGTACATACTATGCCTACCCATACTATATCATTTTCAACTCCTACTTCCAGCGTTTCTTGTCTTAAACAATTTCTCGACGAATTTGACATGCTCCCCGCTCACCCTAGCAGCATCCTCTATTGTAAACCCGTGCTTCTCCACTAGCTCCTCTATGGTCTCGGCCTTATCCCAGGGGAATATTATCCATGCATCTGTCTCCCTAGCATAGAAGTCTGGCCTATTAATAGCCCATGGCTTGACATAGAGTGTTGCAGAGTAGATGCGGCGAGGCCCATAATGGTTCAGGAAACTTATCGTTATACCCAGGGTCTTGCCTGTATCAGCTACATCGTCAACCACTAGCACGTGCTGGTCGTTTATTGGCGTCACGAGGGGCTGTGTTATTACAGGTTTCTCGCTTGTCTCCCCAATACCCCTATAGAACTTGACCTCCACCGCTCCCATTCTATAGACTCCGAGGTAGTCGGAGAGTATTCTTGCAGGTATCCAGCCACCCCTAAGGATGCCTATTATGACGTCAACTTGTATACCCCTCTCCCTAATCTCCTCGGCTATCTCCAAGCAGGCTTCCTCTACATCCCTCCAGCTAACGCTTAGAAACTTCCTAGGCTTAGGATGGGGCTGCTGTATCAATACACTCTAGCCCCCATGAAACACCTGGATGATCTCCACGAGAATGTTTTCTCCAAGCCTTTCACTCTTATCTAGAATCCTTACATCTACACCATTTATAAAGACCAGTACACCTGGCTTAGGCGAGCCATTAGCTGAAATAGCCTCTGGAATTCTCTTACTAAGAGCACTTAGTAGCTCCTCGACGCTAGGCTCACTTGCTAGCTCTATCTCCAGTCTATCACCATAAAGCTCCGATAACCTGCCATAAAGCTCTATTCTAGCCTTAACGGTCACTAGCCGGATCCTCCTCCCCTAGGAGGCAGGTAAGTGGCTTTGCTAGGCTTGCTGGGCCTCTTGTTCACCAGTGGCGGCCTCCTGTACCTTTGCTAGTAGCTCAGCCCGGATCTCGGCTGCATGCTTCCTCTCGATGAGGTATTGGAGCTCGCCAGTTCTCTTATATAATTTTACGAGTCTCGTGACATAGCCGGCAATCTGATTCCTAAGCTTCTTTGACTCAAGCTCCACTAGTTTGGCTACAACACGCTTATTATGTTCAAAATCCTCGGTGAAGAGGTCAGGGTACATTGCTACTAGTCTCCTAGCAGTCCTCTTGACTACTCCTATCCTCACCTTACCCATGGCTTTCTCCCTAAGTTTACTACACCTGTGCTAGGGTACTAGAATATAGGTCTTGCCTCTCCATAACAGTCTGAATAGAAAAGCTTATATAGAAGCGGCCCCAGTTGATGTGGCTTGGTAAGGAACTGGGGGGTGCATCCTCAATGGCGGCTGCAGGTGGCAAAGTCCCAGGAACAATAGAGCCTACCGGTGTACCAGTACTCATACTCAAGGAGGGCACCCAGAGGACTTACGGTAAGGAGGCTGTTAGGACAAACATCATGATCGTTAGAGCTATTGCTGAGACCCTGAAAACCACCTACGGCCCTAAGGGTATGGATAAGATGCTTGTAGACAGCCTGGGCGATGTGACAATAACCAATGACGGTGCTACGATACTAGACAAGATGGACGTACAGCACCCTACAGCTAAGCTGCTAGTACAGGTGGCTAAGGGCCAGGACGAGGAGGTGGGTGATGGCACAAAGACAGCTGTGATCCTAGCAGGCGAGCTTGTGAGGCAAGCTGAGGAGCTACTAGACAAGGATATACATCCAACGATAATAGTCTCAGGCTTCAAGAGGGCTGCAGAGGAGGCTATAAAGAAGATCTATGAGATCGCGGAACCCATAGACATAAGCGACGAGGAGACTCTGAAGAAGGTTGCGAGAACAGCTCTCACGAGCAAGGCTGTCCATGGGGCACGCGACTACCTGGCAGAGCTAGCAGTCAAGGCTGTTAAGCAGATTGCCGAGAAGCGTGGCGACAAGTGGTACATAGATATCGACAATATACAGATAATCAAAAAGCATGGCGGTAGCCTACTAGACACCAAGCTAATATACGGTATTGTGATAGACAAGGAGGTAGTACACCCAGCGATGCCTAGGAGGGTCGAGAAGGCCTACATAATATTACTCGATGCCCCACTAGAGGTTGAGAAGCCAGAGATCGACGCAGAGATAAGGATTAACGACCCGACCTATCTGAGGAAGTTCCTAGAGGAGGAAGAGAACATACTATCCGGCTACGTGGAGAAGATATATAATGTAGCCCTCGAGCGTATGAAGAGAGATGGTGTTGATCCAAGCAAAGCCGGCATAGCCCTCTTCGTACAGAAGGGTATTGATGAGGTTGCTCAGCACTTCCTAGCAAAGAAGAAGATACTGGCAGTCAGGAGGGTCAAGAGGAGCGACATGGAGAAGATAGCTAGAGCCACTGGTGCTAAGATAGTTAGTAACATCGACGACTTGACACCAGACGACCTAGGATACGCTGAGCTCGTAGAAGAGCGCAAGGTTGGAGAAGACAAGATGGTGTTCATAGAGGGTTGTCCCAACCCGAGGAGCGTGACCATACTGATAAGGGCTGGCCTCGAGAGACTTGTCGACGAAGCTGAGAGGAGCCTTAGGGATGCTCTAAGCTCTGTTGCGGATGCAATAAAGGATGGCAGGATAGTTGCGGGTGGTGGTGCACTAGAGGTAGAGGTAGCCAAGTACTTAAAGGAAATTGCACCTAAGTTTGGCGGTAAGATGCAGCTAGCCGTAGAGGCCTTCGCTAGGGCTCTTGAAGGCTTAGCAATGGCCCTGGCAGAGAATGCTGGCCTAGACCCAGTGGAGATGATAATGAAGCTTAGAGCGGCCCACGCTAAGCCGGAGGGTAAGTGGCAGGGTATAAACGTGTTCACAGGAGAGATCGAGGATATGATGAAGCTAGGAGTGATAGAGCCAGCAGTTGTCAAGGCTAATGCCATCAAGGCGGGAACAGAGGCAGCCACCATGGTGCTAAGGATAGACGATATCATAGCAGCCTCTAGGAAGGAGGAGGAAGAAAAGAAGGAGAAGAAAGAGGAGGAAGAGGAAGAGGAGAAGAAGGAATTCTAAGCCCCAGGCCTTTTCTCTAGACATAACCTCTAACAACTATAACCTATCAATTTTTATATTATGTATTCTCTTTCATGAGAATGAGATAACCCCTCATCACCTTTTTCATTGTTACTATTCCTTAGCTCCTCCGGCTAGAGGAGCCCACTAAGACTAAGCCATAAGACTACAAGGCCTATCATGGCTTGCAAGCCCAGTATGACCATTACGACCTCTGGCTCCCTGGCACTACCCTTAACCCTCTTGAGTAACATTATGGCGGCATGCGTCAACGTGTAAATGCCTTCGACTGGCGTGTCCAGGGTCCCATCCGGCCTTGGCACCCCGAAATCCTCTATGACCCCAGGCTTCCATACCTTGCGGACATAGCCTCTCAGGTTTAGTATTGCCTTCACGAAGTAGAGCGTGAATAACGCTAGCCCGAACTTCTCCATGTTGCCTAATATAACGATTGCAGCATAGTATGCTCCTACTGCATAGGTTAGCGTGTTACCCGGGAATATTCTTGCAGGATACCAGTTGTATATTAGGAAGGCTAGTAGCGCCATAAGCATTACGATAGCGGTCTCGAAGACTAGTTCGAGACCCTTAACAACAGCATAGACTGCTGTAAACGCCATTAGCAATAAGCCCATGCCTGCCTCGAGTCCATTAAACCCTGCTATCATGTTGAACGCATTAGCGGCTCCTAGGACACCTATGGGCACAGCTACTAAGGGGTAGAAGACCCCAAGGTCTATAACGCCTATGAAGGGTAGTGCCATCCTTGAGACCCCGGCCTTTATCACAACCAGCGGTAACGCTACCGGTGCCATGAAGACTACCCTCTGCCATCGTGGGAGCCCCCTCTTCCAGCCAAGGATGTCGTCTAGAAGCCCTATGATGGTGGCTAGGAGAAGTAGTGCAGTAAGTGCATAAACCTCTCTAGAGTAGTGGCTGCAGCCACAGATATAGGTGTAGAGGGCCTCAAGCGTAAAGAGGCCGAAGACAGCTCCTATGGCCACCCAGAGTCCTCCAGCCTCGGCAACCCTCACGTCCCCCCACTTGTTCATATCCTTGCCTACAAGCCCTAGCGAGTGAGCAATCCTTATCCACCTAGGTACGAGTCCTAGCACTATAACAAACGATACTAGCCCGGACAAGATACTATACCATACCATGCTGGCGCCCAAACCGTCTTGCCCCATTCCAAGTCTTCCTAGGAGAAGCCTAGCACTAGACTAGCTAGCACCAGGATATTTATCGCTATGAGTTCAGGGCTCGCAAGCCACTCTAGAGCTAGGAGCTGGAAAAAGCCCTTCGGAAAACCCCGCCTATCCTCATAGCCGCCTTCAAGCTAATAGGCGGCTCTGACCCCGTAGGCTTGCACAGCGTTTTCCACATCTACAAGCTCCTAGCATAGATTGAACTCAGAGTAGCTCCGGCTTGGTTAAAAATAGTTTATGGCTAGTGGGGAGAGTGTACCAGCTCCGGTTAAAGGCTAGGAGGCTTAGAGGGTTTAGACATAGATTCCCCTGGAGGTCTTACGAGATATGGCTCAATATTGCGCCTCCATGGCAGTAGTCCTCCTCGCGGTCTACACGTTACTATCGTTGTCTTCTCCCATTCATGTAGGCCCGGATATAGACGCTATAGCCGTTGTCACTCGTGTAGTGGATGGTGACACTATTTATGCTAAGGCTGTCCTCTTTCTAGATAAGCATGTTAGAGAACTAGTTCTCAGCGAATGGGGTATGGTGTTTAAGGTAAGGCTCGCGGACATTAATGCTCCAGAGCTAAACACTCAGGCTGGTATCGAGGCCAAGAAGTTCCTTGAGTCGCTTATACCGCCGGGTACGTTAGTCTATTTAGATGTAGACGACCTTTACGTATTCGGGAGGTATGGCCGGGTCATAGCCGTAGTCTATAAGCCTATAAACACCACGGTGCTGCTTAACGTCAACCTACTACTTGTCAAGAAGGGCTACGCCAGGCCCGTGGACTATCCTAACGAGTTTAAGCCTTACACGTGGAGCCTCTATGTGAGCCCTCCAGAGCTGGCTCGATTTAACGAGACCAGCCAGCCATACATAATGGTACATACAGTAGCCACAACCTTAACAGCTTCAACAGCCACGAGCCTCCAAGAGACCGTCACAGCAACTAAGACAATGAAGGCCTCTAGCCTGGAACACCAGCTTCCTTACGGAGGATACATCACTATAGCTTTCATAGCCTTCGCCCTAGGGCTAGCCATAGCACTACTAGCTCGTAGACAATAATATCTCTAGACTTGTTTAGGATAGCATGAAGGGGGATTATAGGCCTCTCCGGGGACTGCTATGAGAGGAGCAGGTGATCTCAGGATCCCTATTGCTAGGCCAATGTTAGGTGTAGAGGAGTATGAGGCTGTGAGGAGAGTGCTTGAGTCCGGCATCATAGCTCATGGGCCTGAGGTTGAGGAGTTTGAGAGGGAGTTTGCGGAGTACGTGGGCGTGGACCATGCTGTGGCTGTAGCTAATGGAACTGTAGCTTTGGATCTCATATTGAAGGCTTATGGTATCGGCAGAGGCGATGAGGTCATAACAACTCCCTTTACGTTCATAGCAACAGCTAACGTTATCCTATATCAGGGTGCGAGACCGGTATTCGTCGACATAGAGCCCGATACATATAACATTAATCCTGATAAGGTGCTCGAGGCCATAAGCCCGAAGACTAGGGCTATAATAGCTGTACACCTCTATGGGCATCCTGCCGAGATGAAGCCCCTTAGGGAGATAGCTGAAGACCATCACCTAGTCCTCATCGAGGATGCGGCTCAGGCTCACGGTGCACTATACATGGGTAGAAGGGCTGGCTCGCTTAGTGATGCAGCAGCCTTTAGCTTCTACGCTACTAAGAACATGACGACCGGTGAGGGGGGTATGGTGACTACCAATGATAGGAGGATAGCCGAGAGAATAAGGCTACTAAGGGATCACGGCCAAGCAGAGAAGTATGTGCATGTAGAGCTAGGCTACAATTACAGGATGACGAGCATACAAGCTGCCATCGGCAGGGTTCAGCTGAGGAAGCTGGACGAGATGAATAGGAGGAGGAGGGAGAACGCGAGTATCCTCACCAGGCTATTATCGGGTATCCCTGGTATTACGCCGCCCGTGGAGAGGCCTTATGCTCTCCACGTCTATCATCAGTATGTTGTGAGGGTGTCCAGCCCCTACCCGCTTTCCAGGGATGAGCTAGCGAGAGAACTGGCAGAAAAGGGCATAGGGACAGCAATACACTACCCTATGGTTATACCTGATCAACCGCTCTATAAGAGGCTAGGCATAGACTGTCTAGATGGTTGTCCCGAGGCTAGGAGAGCTGCAGCCCAGGTTCTAAGCCTGCCCGTGCATCCAGGGGTTTCGCCCAGCGACGCCAAGAGAATAGCAGCTGCCATAGCAGAGCTTGCGGAGGAAAAAATGGCATAGGGTGATGCATGGTGATAAGAGCTGCTATAGTCGGTGCAGGCTACATGGGTACAGCCCATGCTAGGATTATTAATCGTATAGCCTCAGAGAACCCTAGCCTAGTAGAGCTAGACTATGTAATCGATAAGGACATCTCTAGGGCCCGGAGAGTCGCAGCAATATATGGTGGTAAGCCGTTAGCCTCTATCTCGGACCTTCCCCGCGGCTCTGTGGATCTAGCCTTCGTAGCCGTCCCTACAAGGCTGCACCTAGAGGTCTTTCACCAGCTAGCCTCAAGGGATATAAGCGCCTTCTTCATAGAAAAACCTCTTGCAGCAAGCATAGAGGAGGCCGAGAATATCCTTAGAGTAGCAGAGGAGAACAGTCTATGGGTATCCGCGGGTCACGTGGAGAGGTTTAACCCCGCTGTCATAGCCCTCCACAAGCTCGTTGCCGAGGGGAGGCTCGGTAAGCTATTTACGCTCGTGAGCAGGCGTGTGGGCCCCTTCGCCCCTAGAGCTGGTGATACTGATGTAGTATACGACCTAGGTGTCCACGAGATCGATAACGTCTTAGCCCTATTAGCCAGGATACCTGACTACATCAAGGCATATACCATTGGGAGCATAGTCTCCGATCTCAATGATTACGCTCTCCTGGTGATGAGGTTTGAGAAGACGTTTGCAAGCATAGAGGTCAATAGGATAACTCCTTTCAAGCAGAGAATCCTCTATATCACCGGATCGAAGGCAGTAGCATTCCTAGACTATAGGAGCCAGGACTTATACGTATATACCCCATGGGAGGAGTCTAAGATCCTCTTTAAGCGCGAGGAACCCCTATACCTAGAGGACTTGAGCGTCATAGAGTCGCTGGCTAAGAAGGAGGCTCCAGTTGTCGATGTCTATCAAGGCTTTACCCCCATACTTCTAGGCGCCCTAGGGCTAGAGCATGGTGGTGAGAAACAGTACCTGGAAAAGATCCTGGCAAACTACCAGGATTACCTGGATAAGGCGCTTAAGGGGTATAGAAGGTATAGGGTTTATGTCGAGAAGGTGTCTGAAAAACTGCTATACTACTATTAAAGGTCTCGCGTCCGAGCCTAAACTAGGCCTGGGGCTACCAGCTTGTCTAAGCCAGTTACGGTATTAGTTACTGGCTCCGGGTCCTCAGCTACGTCTAGCACCATCTACTCACTCAAAATGAACCCTGAGTCGCGTAAAGTTAGGATAGTTTGTACGGATATAAGACCAGGCATAGCAGCTAGGTTCATGTGCGACTCCTTCTACATAATTCCCCGCGCTTCGAGCCCGGACTTCCTCGACGCAGTAACTAGGATCATTGAAGAGGAGTCCATAGATGTAGTGCTTCCGCAGGTCCCAGCGGAACTTCCTGTGCTAGCTAGGGAGAGAGATAGGCTTAGACGTGCCGGCGCTGTTGTCGCTATCTCCCCGCCAGAGGCTATTGCTGTAGCACTGGACAAGTATCGTATGATCGAGTATGCTAGGAGCATCGGTGTACCAGCCCCCCAGGCCTATAGTGTGAGTTCATGGAGTGAGCTAGAATGGGCTATTGAGGAGCTAGGTTACCCGGCAAAGCCGTTCATAGTTAGGATAGGTAGTGGTGACGGCATGAAGGGCTTCAGGATAGTAGTTTCCCCCGAAAAAGCATGGGAGTGGTTTAGCAGGGAGAGGCCCGGAGGCCCTCCATGGATAACTATTTCGGCTCTACGCGATATACTAGGCCAGGGCAGTTTTAAGACAAGAGTTATGGTAGCTGAGTACCTGCCTGGAGAAGAATATACGGTGGATGTTCTAGCAGATTCTAATAAGGTCTACGTTGTCGTACCGCGTCGTAGGCTAGAAATGAGGATTAGCATGACTTTCTCAGGTATCGTGGAGGAGAGGGAGGATGTTATAAAGTATAGCGAGAAGCTATCCAAGAGCCTAGGCCTAGAATACGCCTTTGGCTTCCAGTTCAGGGAGGACGAGGATGGTATTCCAAAGCTACTAGAATGCAACCCTAGAATACAAAGCACAATGATTCTCTCAGCCTTCGCAGGGGCTAACGTGGTATGGGGGGCTGTTAAGCTAGCTCTTGGCGAGGAGCCAGGCCCCTTCAACGTGAAATGGGGGACAATACTTTACAGGTTTTGGGGGGCCATAGGAGTTTACGAGGATAGACTAATAGCATCAGACTGGCTATTCCACTATAGGGAATTATCCAAGAAGGCTTCTAAGGGCCTCGAGGAGTAGTGGTGCCTTCCTAGAGTTCCTAACGAGAACCCCCTTAACCCCAATATCCTCGGCAGCAACTATGTGTGCAGGGTTATCGTCAACGAGGAAAGCCTCCTCGGCCCTGGCATTCTCAGCGGACAATATAGATTTCACCATCATGGCTTTATCTGGGTACTCGTCTCTAGTGAGGAGCCCCTTAAAATAGCCTAGCAACTTATACCTCTCTAGGAATATGCTTACAGGCCTACGAGCCTGTAGCGTAGCCATATATACCCTTATATTCCTTCTCCGAAGAAACTCCAGGGCCCAAACAGTATCAGGGAAGGGCTCGGCCTTCTCGATAGCCCTCAGCTCGAACCCCTCAATAATCCCACTAACAACTCTATATAGTTCAGTACCCCAGAGCCTCACTAGAAGCCCCATTAGACTATCAATCCTGACTCCAATCCTACGCGAGACCTCCTCCCTAACCCTAGACCAGTCTATATCAAGCTCTGTAAGGACTCCATCAAAGTCAAGTATTGCTAGCCTAAAAGCCAATCCTGCATGACACCTCCCTCTCCAGGTAATGGGGCGGCCTTGATGCATGGCAGGTAATGGGCTAAGTTTAACACGTTTTTAGAGTTTTATGAAGTTGGTCACAGTAGACCATTCAAAGTTACTAGAGCGGCCTCCTCTATAATCCCCTCGGAGCGTGAATTTTTTCGAAGACATTTTCTCGAAGGAAGTACCGGGCTGAATGGAGGGCTAGCCTCGAGCTAAAACGCTTCTTCAGGGGGATGGAAAGGAAGAGGATTAGACTAAGGCGTCTAAGCCTTAAGTCTAGGAGAGGGCTTTACCTCAAACTCTAGAAGCCCTCCCAAGTCACGAGCTAGTGCCGTTCCTTAAGCAAGGATGCTACGCTCCCTACAGGGATGGATAACGTGGGGAGTAAAGCAGGCCTGGAGAGGAGAACTGCTAGGTTGAAGGGAAGGTGATTGACATCCTTGACAGGGTGGAGAGGCTTGAGAGGATGGTCTAGGGGTAGAGGCGAGCATAATAGCCCACCAGGCTTATGGAGGCTTTTAGCCTCCTCTTCGCCGCGCTACGTCCTCCACCAATGTGATGTGCTCCTCCTGGGTAGTGGTAGGACGAGACCTCGGCTAGCAGCTATCTCCTCTAAGATCCTCATGTAGTAGGCTATTTGCTGCTCACTGAGCGTAGCATTTATGTGTGCAACTATGAGACTTGTATTATAATAGTATGGTCCCCCGTACTCTGCGACTAGTGCCTCTACGATCCTCGTATCATAGGGCCCTGGCTCCTCAATCCATCTTCCAGGCATGTAGTAACTTACCTCCTTTACTGGTAGCTCGACCAGTAAGGGCTTATCGTAGGCTGATAACTTGACGTATATTGCTTTACTAGATGGTAACCTATCCAGTACTTCTGCTAGATCCTTAGGGTTACACTCTAGTTCTGGCTCATCCTCTGCAAGCATACTACATGATTCCTCGACGAGGGTTCTCACACCCTTACTAGCAATCCTCTCAACTAGTCCGCGGAGAGGTGGTATTCTTATAGGCTTGGTATAGCCCGTAGAGGCTCCTATAGAGTCTTCGATGAACACTCCATCGTTATAGCTTCGATCTAGTAGCCTCCTGGCAGGCTCCCAAGAACCAGCCAATGAGGCTAGTCTACGAGTAGCAGGATACCATTCTAAGGCATGTTCTATAGCCTTCTTCGGGGCGAGGCCTGCCTCAGTCATTAGCCAGGCTATGGCTATCTCCTTGAGCACGCTGTAGCTATAGTCCTTGGACACATATGCCACTATCACGTTCCTCCTATTAGCGGTCTCGAGGGCATTGCCTAGTAATTGCAGTGTTTTAAGTGCGTAGGGGAGTGCTAGGCTTGTAATCCTCCTCCTTAAAGCCCTTAACACCATGCTTAAAACAGATGTAAGCAGTGCCCATAGGCTACCATCAACGAGTATTATGGAGTTACTAGGTACTCGCTTAGCGAGATCCAGTAGTACTGTATGCTCTGTCATCATCCTCATGGCTTCTAGTAGCTTTGCCTCCCTAACCGGGTAGAGCCTAGCTATAAGTCTTCTAGAGGGTTGGTCTCCCGGGATATAGCCAAAGGCTCTAGCAATATAGATTCCTCCACCGCCGCTGAGTGGCTGTAGCCCCGCTCCACCATCAACAGCTGCCACAAGACCCTTGTTTGCTGGGCTTGGCAGTCCAGGGATCCACCACTCTTTAGGCTCAATCCTCGAACCAATACTATCCCTGGATTTCAGCTTGTCGATTATCCTCTCAGCTTCTTTAAGGAAGAGGTCTATGAACCAGTCTCCGCTCGTCCTTCCCACGCCCCCCTCCTCCAGCGTCTACCAGCTAAGGCTTCTCCTCGGCTCGAGAGCATTACTAGGTGGAGTAATACTATATTAACCGGCCTAGCTAGCTTTAAGGCCCCGTGGTGGTTTAAGCCTGCTAGCACACCACGTACTCTACCTTGCTGTGGGAAGCCTAGCTTATGGGGGCGAGCTACATGGCCTCCTAGCAGGCACGGTGTTCGCAGGCCTTGCCAGAGCGAGGGGGCTCTCACTAGCAAGGTGTAACAACCTGTTACTATCCGTAGAAGCCTCTACAAGCCTTCTGGGAGAGTTATACCATGTGGATCCGGCTGTCCTGCAACTACTGGATAGTAGGCTAGGCCTACAGAGGAGGAGTATTAGTGTTAGCGTAGCAGGAGTTAACTTGATAGCCGAGACCCATATAGCACCTAAGCTTCAGTGCACCCCACTCTCCCAGGCTACTAGGTATCTCAGGATGCTTCTGGCCTTACCCCCTCACCTGCCTCCTCCTGTACAACCCCTCGCAGCTTACCCCGCCAGGCTAGTGGGCTATGAGCCCTGCCACAATGCCATGTTCTACTGCCTCTCCTTAGGCTCAAGCTATGAAACTGCGCTTGTTGATATCGTGATCTCGCCAAGGCTGCTGAGAGACTGGCTGGAGGAGAATAGGGCTGGCTTGGGTGGCGGTGTTGCTGAAGCTCCTTCAGGGCTAAGACTATATCCTTTAGTCTTGGTTCCTAGGCCCCAAGGGGTGAGGAGCCTTGACGAGCTGTAGTCTTAGGACTAGGGTGTTATCCTGGCTCTCCCTAGTCCTAGCAGTAGTTTATGCGGTAATGCTATTTCACCCTGTTCTAGGAGACTACTTGGCTAAAGCAGCTATAGCAGTTCTCGTGCTCGTAGCTGGATGGTTCTTCCATGAGAGCTTGAGCCTGCGTTGTACTAGAGTAGAGGCTGGTGAGGAGGAGAAGAAAAGGATTCTTGGTGCGCCGATAGGCTAGCACTCGTCCTTCGGAACAAGCCCCCTCTCCTTTAATAGTTCCACGAAGAGGCGGAAGCCCTTACCTATGCTCGTGGTATGCCTTATAGTTACTATGTTGTTGTCCCTAGCATAGTCCTTGTCGACGTAGACTCCACCTGCATTGATTATATCGTCCCTTATCCCCCAGTAGGCTGTAACCCTTCGCCCTTTAATAGCGCCGGCTGATATAAGGAGCTGTGGTCCATGACATATAGCTACTACAGGCTTCTCCTCCTCAACGACCATTCTACGGACAAGCTCCACGGCTTCCCTATGCCTCCTAGCCCTCTCAGACCCCCTGCCACCAGGAAGGACTAATACGTCGTAAGAGCCTGTATTGCCGAGCGCCTCCAAGTAAGTTACATCAACAGCTACTTTACTTCCATGCTTACCCTCCACTTCCCTCCTAGCTCTACGATAGCCTTTCTGAGGATCGTAGACTAATAGCCCGCTATACTTTTCACTAGAAGCTATAATAGCCTCGAAGCCTAGTTCTAGAAGCCTATGATATGCATAAAAGAATTCGAAATCGTCGAATCCATCCTCGATTATGAACAATGCTCTCTTAGCCATGGCTGCCATCACCAGGAGCACCGGGGGTTATAGGTGCTAGGGGGTGTTTAAGCTTCTCTGCACGGGGGGTAGGATAGTGTTAGAGAACCAGGTTGACCCACTCTGGTACTATTCTAGGAGCTGGGTCCAGGAGGAGATATCGGGGTTCCTTAGAGGGCGCTGGGCTGGCTTAGAGTCGAAGAATAGGAGGTGGGTGCGCTGGCTAGGAGATAAGCCTCTAAGAATAGAGAAACCCAGCGATATCTACTCCACGCTATTGCTTTTCAAGAGGATGGGTGCTAGAAGCTTCTACGGCACGATAGAAGTCTTTAGAAGGCTTGAGGATCGAAGTGATGTCGAGGATAGGTACTGGGATAATGTGATATATGCAACGCCATTCATAGATATAGACTTGGTTGACGAGACTAGCCTCGAGGAGGCCTGGGAGTGCGTAGTGGATGTCGCTAGGATCCTTTACGACGTAGTCTGCGGTAAGCATGGCGTCTGCAAGAGCATCTACCTAGTATGGAGTGGTGCTGGCATGCATTTCCGGATAAATGAGAAGGCTTTCAGCCGTACGCTCCTAGAGAAACACCATCCTCTGGAAGTGGCGTTCGCCGTATCAGAGCTAGTCATGAGAGAAGCTAGCCAAGAGCTTAAAAAGATGCTAAGTAAATGCACTCAAGTGAAGGCCGAGAGCCTTGTTGCTCCTAAACGCGTATTCACAGCACCTCTAAGCCTTCATAGGAGGCTTGATAGAGTAGCAGTCCCAATATCACCCGACGATCTAGATTCATTTAGCCTCGAGTGGACGAACCCCTATAAGCCCAGGTATAAAAGTAATGTATGGCTTTCATACGTTGAAGGAGAAGCCGACGACCTAGCCATAGAAGCCCTCCATACTATCAAGGAGGCTAAACACACTGTTCTAGCAGTCAAGCAGCAGAGCCAAGAACATAGTACTATGTCTTCAAGTAGCTCCCGGGGAGGGAGGGTTAAGGGTGTGGGTCGTTTCCAGGTTATGGCTTTGCTTCAGGCTGCACGCTACTACATCCTCTATGGCGGCATGGAGCACGCCAAGAGCTATGGGCTGAACAGAGCAATATTCTATGCATGGGCAAAACAAAACAAGCCACAAGCAAGCAGAATAGCTGGCCCAAGACACCACAGATCATCCGTGACAATGGTGGGTAGTGTCTCCTGGAAGGAGATTGCAGGAGAAAGAGTCCAGGTTTCTCCAGAAGGTTGGTTCGTCATGGGCGGTGTTGAACAGAAGCCTGAGGACTTCGACAAAAATGTTGCTAGGAAGTTTGAGGAGGCAGGGATAAGCTTCGAGGAGGCCTGGAGAGCCGCCCTTGAGTACCTTAAAAAGTTCCCGGTTACAGTGCTTAAGGATCCACAAAGGTTCTATAAGGAGGTATACGAGCCTGTTAGAGATCGTTTCATCGATAAAGTGCTTAGGGCAAGGAGTAATACTAGTAGCCAGGGCCTTCTTAAGTGGCTTGGCAAGCATGGCGATAAGGGATAAACCAGTTATTGTTATTAGGGTAGTAGTTGCTTCCTAGAATTCCCAAGGGTAGGTAGACTGGTATGGCTAGAAGCCTGGGAGTAGATGACGCGTTTAGACTGGTAGAGGAGCTTGCCACAGAACTCCTAGGAGTTGAGCCCGAGAGCCTCATAGCTAGGCTTAAGAGTAGACTAGCGAGGCCAACTAGCTGGAGCCAGGTGCTAGACACCCTAGAGGCTATGATGGCTTCTTGGGCTGTGCTAGACGACTCTTGGGCTACCTCGGCCAAGAACCTGTTACTAGCAAGGATCTACGAGGAGGCGCTAGGTAATTGGAGGAAAATGCTGCCTCTACGAGGTATAGAGAGGAGACTTAAGTGGCAGGGCCTCCGCCTCTTATATTCAAGATACCTGCTAAGATCAGGTGATGGCCTGGTAAAGGAGACTCCCGATCAAATGGTATGGAGGGTCTCATCCTATGTAGCAATGGCCGAGCACCCCTACGGCACCTATCGTGAAGCGCAGAAGCTGTTCTATGAGCTACTCTCAAGCCTAAGGTTCGTACCCAATAGCCCTACCCTCATGAATGCTGGTACAAGATATCCTCAGCTAGCAGCATGCTTTGTAATACCCCTAGGAGATGATACAGACGCTATACTAGAGGCCATAAGGGTGTCAGCATGGCTCTTTAGGACAGGTGCTGGCGCGGGCTACGACTTCAGCCCTCTAAGGCCGCGTGGCTCGCCGATAGCAGGTACGGGCGGTCATAGTAGTGGCCCTGTAAGCTTCATGAGAATCTTCGACACAGTGGCTGACGTGATGAAGGAAGGCGGCAAGAGGAGGGCGGCGATGATGGGCATTCTCCACGACTGGCATCCGGACTTAATGGAGTTCATTGAGGCTAAATGCGGTGACAAGCTAGTGCTAGAGAACTTCAACATAAGCGTAGCAGTACACGATAAGTTCATGGAGGCAGTGGAATCTGGCGGCACCTGGAGCCTATATAGTCCTCAAGAATGCCCGGGAATTGTAGCCTCGTTGTCCAATGATATAGAGGAGCTAGGCAAGCTATGTAAGCCCGTCAAGACCCTTTCAGCGGCAGAGATCCTAGAGAAAATAGCATATTGCGCTTGGAGAGGCGGCGACCCTGGCCTAGTATTCATAGACACTATCAACAAGCATAACCCTACTCCCCTCCTAGGGAGAATACACTCGACGAACCCTTGTGGCGAGACACCTCTCCTAGACTGGGAGGCTTGCAACTTAGGTAGCATAAACCTTGTCCACTATGTTGATGAGAAGAACAAGAGAATCCTATGGGATAGACTTGCCGAGGACGTCAAGCTAGCTATAAGATTCCTAGACGACGTCATAGAGGTGTCGAGGTACCCTGACAAGAGAATAGACGAGGCCGTACGTAGGACGAGGAAGATAGGGCTAGGCGTCATGGGCTGGGCTGATATGCTTGCAATGCTCGAGATACCATATGATAGCCACGACGCACTATTCCTAGCTGATAAGCTCATGGAGTTCATAGAGTATCATGCCCGGGAAGCTAGCAACGAGCTAGCCGAGGAGAGAGGCCCGTATCCAGCATTCTCGACGAGCATTCATAGGGAAGGTAGGTTTAACTTTGAGCCACAAGTACCCTCAAGCGACATATATGATATTAGCAAGGTTAGCGACGAAACCAAGAAGATTGTCGAGGAGAGGCCTGGCCTAGACTGGGAAACCCTACGCAGAAGGCTTATGAGGGGTACCCGTAACGCTACAGTGACAACCATAGCACCTACGGGGAGTATAAGTATTATAGCTGGTGTTAGCTCTAGCATAGAGCCGTTCTTCGCGCTAGTATATATCAGGCATAGTGCTATAGGTAGCTGGATAGAGGTTCACCCTAAGCTTAGGAAATGGCTACAAGAGAATAACATGCTACGCGAAGAGGTTTTATCAGAAATAGCCTCCAAGGGTGGCGGCATAAGATGGGCTCCATGGGCTCCAGAGAGCCTTAAGAGAATACTCCCAACAGCCCTAGAAATTGGGTGGGAGTGGCATGTGAGAATGCAGGCAGCCTTCCAGAGATGGGTCGACAACGCTGTGAGCAAGACTATAAATATGCCCTATAGTGTAAAGGTTAGCGACGTCCTAGAAGCGTTCAAGCTAGCCTGGAGACTAGGCTGTAAGGGTATAACAGTCTATAGGGATAAGAGCAGGCCTACACAGGTGCTGGAGGTTAGCGGCGAGCTATCAAAGTTGCTCGAGAAGCCTCCAGAGCCTAGAAGGCATAAGGATAAGCAGGTCTATAACTGGATAAGAATAGGCAAGAAAGAGCTAATGGTTGTTAGGGAGGACTATTCGGGAGGCTGCCCCACCTGCGACATCTAGGCCATCCCGAGCTGGAAGACAGGGACATCTATACTCCTAGCATACCTCTCAGCATCATAGTCTATGCTGTAGCCTGCTACAGCAGGTACTATCTCAACCTCCCTGCTAAGTGTGGTGGCAAGCTCCTCCGTCTTATTAAGAGTCAGCTCTATGTCCTCTACGCTTATCTCGGGCCTTGCCAGTAGCACTACAATACCTTTCTCGGAAACTATAAACACCCATGCAGTAGGCAGGCTACTAGCCAGGTCTATGTTCATCGCAAGGTATTCTACCTGTAATCCTCTCAGTTCACTACCAGCTATAATAACGTCTACAACCCTGTAGACATCCTTCGCAAAGCTTGGGAAGAGGGTCTTAGAACTAGCCTCTAGGCTAGGGGAAGTATTCTCCGCTATTAGGGCGTCAAGGCCTTCTATGGACAGCTGGAGGCTGGCCACTAGGCCTCTCACCAGGTAAATTATATGGTCCTTGCTGGTGGAAAGAAGTAGGTGGGATAATATCACGTGGGGATTACTGGTGAAAATAGCCGTGTAACACCGGAAAAAGCTCTATGGTTATCTTCTAGTTTTCTCAGTTAGGAGTTTTTCTACCTCATCCCTTATCCTTCTAACTCCTTCTCTTATCCTCTCAATGTCTACAGCAAAGCTTAACCTAACGTACTCCCTCCCGGCCTTATCAGGGAATGCTGTGCCAGGTAGCATTGTCACAGCCTTACTATAGAGTATATGGTCTACGAACTCCTCAACGCTCATACCTGTCTCCTCCAATACTCTAGCTATCCTTGGAAATACGTAGAATGCTCCAGCTGGCTTTGCTGTTTCGAAGCCAGGTACTTTCCTGAGCTCTTCAACAATAGCATCTCTCCTCTCCCTAAACTTCTCTATCATCCTTCTTACCGGCTCCCAGTCCCCACGTAAGGCAACTATACCAGCATGTTGTACAAAGTTTACTGGACAACTATAGACGTTTACAGCTAGTCTAATGATCTTCTCGGCAACCCTCTTGTCAACCACCAGGTAGCCTAGCCTCCATCCTGTCATCGAAAAGGTCTTCGAGAACCCATTAACGTATAGTACGTGGCTCCTCCAGTCGGAGTGCTCAAGAAAGCTCTTGAACTTAACCTCGCCATACACGAAGTTATCGTAGATCTCATCTACGAGTAGGAGTAGTCTATGCCTCCTAGCAATATCCATTAACTCGTCGACCTGGTTAGGCGGGAACACAGCCCCCGAAGGGTTATGAGGGTTATTGACTACTATCATCTTGGTCCTAGGCGTTATAGCTTCCTCTATAGCTTCTATATCCAGCTCGAAGCCCTTCTCCTGGCCAAGCCATTTAAGAGGTATGTACTTTACGCTAGCTCCCATGAACCTAGCAACCTCGGGGTAAGCTGGGTAACTAGGCTCAGGCACTATTACCTCGTCGCCTGGACTTATAGTTGAGGCTACAGCGAGGAATATGGCTGTCTTAGCACCAGTGGTTACTATTACCTCGTCCCTGGACGTATCCGAGCCATAGCGATTATTAAGATACTCTGCTATGGCCTCGCGGAGCTCGGGTATACCAGCTGTCTCCGTGTAACCCGTGTAGCCTGCATCAAGCGCCCTCTTAGCCTCCTCCACAATATGCCTGGGTGTCGGTATATCAGGCTGACCGATACCGAAGTTTATGACATCCCTACCCTTCTCGGCTAGTGCCCTCGACTTAGCTAGATAGGCGAATGCAGCCTCACCTAGAAGGGTGTCTAGTATGGGCTTAACACTTTCCTCAAGCGGGGTTCTACTAGTCATGGGTACCACCATCTAGCTCAGCGACAATATAATATAGTTCTTGGAATCCTCTAATAGCTTTACATCCTCAGAATCCTCCTCTAAGACCACATGCTAACCTCTCTTGGGAGAGTATAGCAGGCCTTCTACTAGGAAAAGATTTATCCGCATTACTAGTCTATGGTTAAAACATGCCTAATACTTGCCTAAGCAACAGATAAGGGTCGATGGGCTATAGCTTGATGGAGGAGTTCGTGAACTGGAGAGCTAACCTTAGATTAGCAATTACAGCCTCATTCCTAGTTCAAATTGTCTATGGGCTCTTATGGAGCATATATGCGCCCTTCCTTAGAGCACAAGGATTTAGTGGCACACTTTACGGGATTATAGGCTCAGCCTCAGTCTTCTCTTCCATAGCTGGTAGCCTGGCAGGTGGCTGGTTCTCGGACAAGTTCAACCCTAAGTGGATTCTATGGGCCGGGCTAATACTAAATGCATTAGGCACTATAGTCTTATCCCTTGGGGGCTTCTATCAAACACTAGTAGCGTCCATAGCTACCGGCTTTGGCGGTGGAGTGGCATGGGTCTCGTTAGCAGCCCTCCTAGGAAAAATGATACCTGATAGCGAGATGGATACAGCATTCTCCTATATGAATGCGGCTAACCTCTTCGGCGGAGCAGTAGGTAGTTTCATGGGATGGATCCCCGTCATATACCACGAGTCTATCGGTGTAAGCCTCTTTGAGTCATATAAGCTATTCCTTAGAGTAGGGGCTCTAGCACTACTGCTAGCAGTGACACCCTTCATACTAAGGCTTAGGTTCAGAGGACACAGCGTGGAGGAGGGAAAGGTTACAAGCCAAGGCGCAATACCCTGGCCTATCTTCTATAAGCTAACCATAGTGGAGATGATAATAGGATTTGGCGCAGCTCTCTCCATACACAATATAGATTACTATTTTGTCCTCAAGTATGGTGTTAGCAGCGCTGAGCTGGGAACAACCCTAGGCCTTCAACAAGGCTTAATGGGCACTCTTACACTATTAATGCCCCGCTTCAGTAGGAGAGTTGGAGGCCCTCTTAGGGCCTACATAATCTTAACCTCCTCAAGCATACCATTATTAATACTGATGACGCTTGTGAACAATTTCGCTATCGCAGCAAGCCTCTACATAGCCAGGAGCATCCTAATGAATGTTGCAAATCCCTTATACCAGGCTTTCCAGATGACCCTCCTACCGCGGGAGTTCCGCGGTAGAGGTTCAGCTATCCTAGGTATTGCATGGCAGGTACCTGTAGGCCTGGGTAGAAGCGTGGGAGGAGCATTACTAGATATAGACCTAGAACTACCGTTAAGGATCACGGCGGTTCTATATACAGTAGCCTTAACCCTTCTAGCAACATTCTTCCCCGAGCAAGTAAGAAGTGGGAAGGCACGCTTTCAATTCAGTAGTTAGGTTGTCCTAAAGGATGATGGCAGCAAATAGGGCTTAGCAGTGGTCTAGTCAAGCTGCACCCCTGATAGGGCTAATGCTCCTCCTGGACCTCTGGGCTATTGGCATACTCATCTTATATACTGGTATGGTTAGCGCCTTAAGCCAGTGTACTCCCGTGGTAGAGAAGACTAGGTAAGCTATTAGGGCGTAGCCTAGGACTACATGGATATGGAGGAGCAGGGTCGAGTTTAGGAGCCTAGATGCTACCCCGAATGAGCTAGTTGCAGCCACGAGTACTAGTAGTGGCCGGATGCCACGCCCCCTGATTTCATCAGTTATAGCTACGAGTACTAGGAATAGTAGAGTGGTTGAGCCAAGTACTACTCCTAGACTCCTCCAGTAGCCTATTGTAAGCGCTACTAGATTTAAGAGCCATGTGTTTACAGATCCCAACGTAAGGGCCGACCAAGCAACCAACGCTATTATAGGCGTGTGTAGGGCTACCAGTATTGCTAGCACGGCATGTAAGCCTATGAGGGACAGGATGGAGGCCTTGGCAGCCAAGTCGCCATTGTACCATTGGGCTAGGATGGAGTCTAGTAACCCGCTAGTAATGGTTCTCCAGCCCTCCTTATAGCTAGGATCTAGGAACGTGGCTAGCTTTGCTAACTTACCCTTCTCCCTCCCTACATAATAGGATAGGGCTATAAGGAGCACTACCAGCCCTGCAAGCTTAGCCTGCCAGAGCCTTGGAGCCCACTCAGCAATAACTGTAGCTAGGCTAGTGCCATCAGCCATCTCTCTCTACCCTGACGCGGCGCCGTCTTACACGGTCTTAGCTTGTTTCTCGAAAACTAGTTCAATTATCTCATTATTTTTCTTCTTTTCGACGAGCCTTGCTACTCCAGTGATTTCAAGACTCCTGATAGACTCCTCTAGGATCTCCTCGTCAAGTAAGGTCTTGACAATTAGTTTATCACCAGGGGAGAGCTTCTCCATTTCCTCAAGTATGTGTACTGTGATATCACCGCAGAGAGCTGTCTCTTTAGATAGGTCGAGGACCTTGACCTTAGGCTGCATGGCCTATAACCCTCCTAATATTTTCTGCCAGGAATTCGAGGCTACGAGGCGCGCCACGGAGAAATATCCTCCCCTTATACTCAAATGCTGGTACATTCCCGACTCTCGATGCAAGGCTCCTAGAAGTCTCTATGTTGACTACCTCTAGACGTACACTAGGCCAGCATGAGAGTAAGTCTACAGCGTATACCCCTGCGATTATACATGGTATTCCTGTCACCACGTAGAGTCTGAGCCTAGCCTCTTCAGTTATCCTGCTGGAGGGGCAGCTTGGAGTGTAAGCGCCTCCTGCTATAAGCAATGCCTCGAGTATTATTGGGAGTAGGGGCTCGCTGAGCCTACCGTAGTAGGCTATCCTATTTTCTAGTGCCCCGCCAATCCTTATCCTAGGTGACGGTAGCTCGGTAAATCCCTCCCTAGACTCGGATACACGTAGCCTTATTCTCCCCCTTGACGCCTCCACTATGAAGTTTAGCAGTTCTTCTAACTCCCCTAGACCACTACCATCATGATCTACATAGAGGTCTACGGGGTTAGCCTTATGAAGCATTACAAGGGAATCTGTCAGTGTTCTTAAACCTAATAGTGCTAGTAGCTTGTCGAGCACACTCATCCCTTACACCATTTATATATAAATAGTAGTTTTACATATACATAAATTCTTTAATAGCTTTACTATGTCAAAATATATTATGTTTGAAAGTGGCTAGCTTTATCATGGTAGAGGAAAACGTACTACCAGGGGCTACTAGCATGGAGACCATAGAGGAGTATGTGGCTGAGGTTAGGAGGCTATTAAAGGATTTTGAGACGCTGACGGAGGAAATCATTACATATTATGTGCAAACGTGTACACGATGCCTCCTCTGTCGCACGGTCTGCCCAGTCTACCGTGCAACCAAGGAGATCATATACTCGCCCGAGTATAGGCTAGCAACTGCTCTAAGGATCATTAGAGGCTCTAAGCCTAGCCCCGATGACGTTAAGAGCCTCTTTTCCTGCCTCCTTTGTGGATTATGTAGTATGGCATGTCCTTATGGGATTGGGGTCTGGCTCGCAGTGCTAATGGCTAGATATAAGCTAGCATCCAGGGGGCTAGCACCCAGAGGGCTGAAAGAGGTTGCTGAGAACTGTATCCGGTATGGACATAGCTTTACAAGCGAACCCCATAAAGCTGTCAGCTGGGCTCGGGACGCTAATCTAAGGCTTGATGAGCCTGGAGACTATCTCTATGTGCCTTCACCCCTTGAGAACCTAAGGTTCCCGGAAAAGACCGTGGTGAAGGCGGCGCTCATGAGAAGGCTAGGTATAAGCTTTACGGTATCAAGTAGGATAGTTGACATAGGAGGTAATGCAGGTATGGATGCCTCGAGAATCGACATAGGGCTAGCAATGCTATGGAGAGCCTACGAGGAGGCCGAGAGGCTAGGGGCTAGGGGAATTGTTGTCAGCGAATGTGGCTCCGACGTTAAGCTAGCCTTCGTCGTATTACCAGCAGTGGCTAGAGCCCTAGGCTTAAAAACAGAGAAGCTGCTACACTTATACGATATCCTGGCTCAAAGAATCCAAAGGCTCCACATAAGCAATGCTACTAGCATTTTCTTCACCAGCTGTAACTTCTGCCGCTTCACCGATAAGTGTCCTGTAAGGTTACTAGGACTACCTGGTCCTAGGGATAAGAGGCCTTACACGTCATGTTGTGGGGGCGGAGGAGGCTATACTATAAACCTAGAGCCCTGGGCGCGAAGGATAAGGAGGAGCATAGCGTCAGCTAGACTAGCCTCGATAAGGGCCAGCGAGATAGTAGTGCCGTGCATAAAATGCTATACTACTCTACGTGAGGCTGCGCTCCTCAGTAAAGCGAAGAAGAGGATAGTACTAGTAAGTGAGAAAGTATATGAGGCCATAGTAGGTACACCTTGACATCCTCGATGGAAGGCTCTTATCCCGAGCCTAGCCCCTAGTTTTAAGGCCCCCAGGAGCCCTCGCCAGCACGCATGATCCTCGAGACCTTATGGAAAGGACTATGACGAGGCTATTAGGAAAAGGCGTTTTGGAGGGGCAGCAAGACTAGCCATTGGAGTACTAGCCAGGGCTCAGGACATGAAGTGGATGAAGACCTACATGCCCACGACCATGGCTGTCAATCTATAGGTGGGCAGCTGGTAAGCCCGGAGTCTACTCTCAGAACCAGGGCACGTTAGTAAAGACGCGTATGGCGTCGGGGAACGTAGCTGGCGGTGCTAAATAAGAAGGAGTTGGAGGGGCTCTGCTAGCTCAGCTTGAGAAGATGTACTCACGTCCTCTCGTGGGGCAGAGCTTAAGAGGATCCTCGAGATGAGGATCCTAATAGCCTTTACCGTAATGGCGATGACACTCATAGCACCTATAGTGATCCATGGTATAATAACTGTGGTCGGCTACAGCTACGCGCCTACAGCTTACCTCATGGCGTTTATGGCGATGCTCCTCACCAATGTGGGTTCACGGCGAGTTCGCCTTAGGCTCCCTGGAGGCCAGCCCGCCATATGCCTATATGGAGGAGACCTAGAACGTCATTGAGGCTTTGTAGTTGGGCGGGTTATGCTCCTCGACCCTATCTTTGGTACAGTATTTGTGATCCCTATACAGCTTTATGGCTTGAGGCTACAAGCGGCTTAACTGGTAGTCATATAGGCCTTAGCCTTCAATTCAAGTGATATTACTTTAAACGTACTAGAGAAATAGAGCCGGGAAAGGCCTTGCCGCCACTATTCGTACTCAAGGTGGTGGTACTAGGCTTATTAGTAATGCCAGTCATTTACAATATGGTGGTCAGCTACCTTCAATCTTACTCTCGCCCCATTCTACTAACCTAGCGAGTTTAGCTGGAATAGGGTGCTAGTAGCATCTATGGTAATCTTTTAGGTCTAACTGGTTTCGGGCTTAGGCTGGTTGAAGGCTAACAGCCCTCTTATTGGGATCACGGGGATTCTAGT
>JBEVCE010000039.1:27854-98550 GCA_040514295.1 Pyrodictiaceae archaeon
GCTTAGGCTGGTTGAAGGCTAACAGCCCTCTTATTGGGATCACGGGGATTCTAGTGTAAGGATGAAGGGTTAGTGGTTTGTATTGAAGGCATCCTGTATTGCTATCCACTTTATCCAGGCTTAGACGATTATGGCTTCACGGGATGGTAGGTAGTATACTATTGTGCTGGCTAGGCCTCCTAGTGCAGGGGTGCAGTAATGGCTGTCAAGGGTCTTTGGAAGTTCCTATACTGACTTCTCGTCTGGATCGTGGTGCTTGGGCCGGCATATCTAGTTGCCGAGGGCCCTTGGAGGGAGATTAATGGTGCCATGGGCTTGTTGCTAAGGGTTCTTGGCATCCTAGTCCTAGTCTACGCGTTCATGCTCCATGGTGTTGCAGGTAGGACTTTAAGGTACTTGGGCCACCGTGACCCGTCTAGTAGGAGTATTTTGGCCTGATAAGCTAGTGACGATCGGGATCTATTCTTGTATGAGGCATCCCCAGCATCTTGGCCTCCTCCTGGTACCCTTCGGTATCGCGTTACTCTTCGCGTCACCCGCTATGCTGGCTGCACTAGGCTGGACCATTGCAGCGACGCTGCTCTTCATAATCTTCGTCGAGGAGCTTGAGTGTATAGCCAAGTTCGGTGAGGATTATTGTAGGTACATGATGAGGGTTCCAGCGTTTAGTCTGAACCCCTCCTGCCTCCTCCATGGCATTAGAACTATGAGAGGGATTATGCGTAGGCTTAGGCAGGAGCGTTAAGAGAGGAAAAAGAGTAGATTTAATGGTCTTGCCGTCCTCTTAGCTTATCGAGGCTATCTCCTCCAAGGTCTTAGCGTCAAATGCCTTGACTATGGGCTTGTCCTTCCATGGATACGGAGCTATGGTGTAGAGGACATCGTCTATGTAGAGGCTTCTCATAGCACCACTATGCTCTAGTAGTCCTTTTTCTTCGAGTCTAGGTTCTCCTGTATTGCTTATTAGCCTGACTACTTCGACCCCGCCGACAAGCTTCTTCATGTAAATTATCCTGCCCTTCTCATCGACGACCTGGATCACCTTAACAAGGCTTACTGGTATTAGTATGTAGCCGTGCTTAACATCGTATAAAAACGCCTTATGCCCTTCTCTCGGATTTAGCACAGGGCTCCACGAGTACTCGTACTCCTCTCTACCTATATACAGCCTATCAGCAACAACGAGGCTTCCATTAGTGGCTATCTTGTAGAGTGTTAACCTCACGTGCTTGTTCTCCACGCCTACTCCTAGCATGAACCCTCCTGGTAGCGGGTGTAGGTACTCGTCGAAGCCGGGCCCCTTCAGGAAACCTATTACCTTGGGCTCCTTGGGGTTCGAGAGGTCTATGGTGAATAATGGGTCCACGTTCCTGTAGGTTACGATGTATAGTTTCTCTCCCATGAAGCGGATGCCGTGTACTCTCTCGTTGATCGTTATATTCTTGAGGAAGCCTATCTCCCTTAGTGTTGTAGCGTTAAAGGTATATATGTTGACTTCTAGCTTCCCCTTCTCCCAGTTCTCGACAACTACTCTCAATACGCCCTTGTACTCGTCTAGCTGCCACTGCTTATTCACTCTCCCCTCGACTATTGCGTGGGCTACTGGTTTTAGTCTGGGCCCATCCTCTAATACTATCTTGGCTATTAGGGTCTCATCCCATGATAATCTTGTGATGTTGGCAAGTTCCTTGACGGCGAGGCTCGTGTTTATGGGTTTAGATCCCAGCCCGAGGTATAATATCCTGTAGATGTAGGAGTTCATGGCCAGGTATATGTTGCCGTCGGCCGTCATATACATTACTGTTGTTGTGGGGCCTAAGATGGTAAGTGTATCCATACTCCACTTGTCTAAGTCTATGGCTGTGATAATCGTGTAGGCCTCGGGCCTGCCTATGATGAAGGTCTTATTAGGGTTTATGGGTTCGTTGTTTACTCTTGGCAGGATGATCCCGCCGGCTATCCTAGGCTCAGCCCTGGTGACTATGACTAGCTTGCTTCCCAGTAGTCGGCTACCCCTAGGATAGCCGTCGATGCTAGTGACTTCGACTACTCCCTCCCCGGGCTTGTAGAGGATTATCCAGGTTCTTGGTAGCAAGTTCCACCAAGCATAGCCCCTATACTCCCTCGCTATTATCACGAGCTTATCCTTGTAAGCGTAGAGGCCTATTATCGAGAACCTTGGCTTAACAAACCCTATGGTGGTTGTTCTACCATCCTCGACTAGTAATAGCTTGGACTCGCCCACGAGTGGCGCTAGTAGCTTGTTTATATCAATCTCCTCTACCTTCTCTAGCTTATTCGGCGGGTAAGCCCTAAATATTCTCGCCTTGTCCCATGACGCCACGTATATTAGGGTCCCATTAGTCTTCACTATGTCCTGTTCATCAACCCCCTTTACCTGTACATTCGTCTTAGAGTACTCTAGTCCACCAGCCGTGGTAGTAGGGGCTGTCACTGTAGCTGTGGTGGCTATAGGTGCTGGTGCACCCGTCACGGGCATACCCATAGTGGGAGCCGTGTATACCAATAGCTTGACTGGCAGCATAGCCTCTGGCGCAAGCTCTTCCACGATCTCGGCTAGTGCACGGAGGCTAGCCGGCTTAAGACCGAAGGCTGTTGGCTCCAACAAGCTGGCGTTATTAGCAGCTCCTATACGCCCTCCTTGGCCACCGGACTGGACTACGGTCACGTACTCGGTCTTAGTAATAGTTGTTGTGGCTGATAGCGTCACCGGATTCTGCCGGGCTAGGAGAACAACAGCTGTGAGCACGATGGCAACCAATAATAGTCCTAGGGCTAAGACTATTCCACTATCTTTAGATAATCCCTCAGAGTACTCCATGATAACCTACCCTGGCGTTTGCCACTCTTAGCCCTAGCAGCCGGTACCTAGATAACACGATGCTCTAGTCTAGGGTGTTCGAAGCTCTAGTACTATAATCCTGGTCTAGCTATCGTTTTCCTGGAGTTGACGGGTGTTGGCGGAGAAGGCTGGGCTACCAGCACTAGCTATTATCGCTACTCTACTAGTCCTGGTCGTAGCCTCTAGCCTAGCGGGTGGCGCTGGGCAGGCTATCGAGGAGAGAACCTACACCTACCAGGTGACTATTACAAGAGAAATCCCTGTCCCTCATGGCGGGATTCCTCTTCCATGGGGAAGCATAGCCTATGCCTGCAAGACGGCTAAGGGGGTCTATGCGCTAGTAAACATTACTGGCAATAAGACGCTGATAGTATTTTACACAATGCATTCCGATATCGCTGGGAAGCTAAGGGAGTACGCCGCTAGGTGCCTGGAGGAGATCATAGCTGGCGGCTTCCCCTCCAGCATACTAGTCCTCAGGAAGACTACGACAGTTACCCCGACATATACCGTCATGTCTATCTCTACAACCACTAAGACTCCAGCAGTCTCAGCGACCCCCCTTGTAGCATCGAGTACCACAACAAAGACTATTACTGGTGCCCGGAACCCTCCTTCCACGGCAACAGCTACAGGTAAAGCTGTACCAGCAACCCCTAGCCATACTACAGCCCACGGGGAAGCATCATCCTCTATGATACGGACATGGATCACAGGGCCAGCCACAACTAGGGTGACTAGCCTAGCGCCTCTAGAGGAGCCAGCCACGCGCCTAGCTATAATATTCTCGGTTAGTGTTCTAGCCTCCCTGGCTACACTAGTAGCCTGGAGGAGGCTAGGCTGGTGAAGAAGGTGGGAGAGGATAGTGGCGGAGCCAGCGAGGACAAGGACCCACTAGAGGTGCTCGGGGGCACGGGGCTCCGGGTATACCTGTTCATGCTTAGAGCCAAGAGGCCCCTAGGTGTCCGTGAGCTTCAAAGGAGGCTAGGCTTCAAAAGCCCTAGCACCGCGAAGCACCACCTTGAGAGACTTGTCTTGCTGGGACTAGCCGAGAAGAAGGGCAATGGCTATGTAGCTAGAAGGCCTAGGGGGATACTGGCAGCCTATATAGTGCTGGCTGGGAGGCTTGTACCGCGCAGCCTAGTGACAGCAGTGTTCTCGGCTACAGCCACAGTAGCCTATGCTCTCCTGCCGGGCTCGGATCCGATAGCAGTGATCGTGCTAGCAGTAATCACGCTCCTATTACTATATGATGCCCTAGACTCCTATAGATCAGCTAAGAAGCTGATGCGAGCATAGGGTCTTAAAGAGGAAGGGGTGTACGGCGCCCAGACGGGCCGTAGGCTCATCCCGCTGCCAGCGGCAGCGTCGCCTACGGGGAGCCGCCAGGAGGCTAATACTTTGGTAGGAGACCAGATATCCTTATCGGCTATGGCTAGGATTCTACAGGGCTCGTTGGCCTTCCCCGTTCACGCCTGAGATGTAGATATCTGGCGTGTCCCGGGGCTTCTTGGCAAGCCCGTATCAGCTGTATAAATTATCTTCCCTAGGCCCTTTGCCTAGGGCTATGTGGCTGACAACATAATATAACATAATATTGTCGTGTTCTTCTTCGGTGCTATTCTTATGGCCTTCCCCTCCAATCCAGACCCTAGGGAGTAGAGGCTGGAGCTGTACTTGCCGAGGAGCTGCTTATTGGTAGGCAGGGCTCCTCAGCACCATAGGCGCCGCCTTCTACAATAGGAGTTCGGGGCGGCTAGCCTTACCAGCCCCTAGCATAGTCGCCCTCGACCTTTATGACTTTATTGCATTGCTATAGTTCTTCTACAGAAGTCACCCCGCTACAACACTAGCATCGTCAACTATGCTCCTCCCTCCAAGACCTACCAACCTTTTCGCTAAGCTAGCCACTCGTAGGCATCCCCCATAGCATTATTATTGAGGAGTACTGCCTTAGCTAGATCCCTATCCTCCCGCCATGGCCGTTCTGTTTCAGCGAATAAGGCTAAAGCCTCCTCATCTTCTCCTTGAGACTGGCGTCTATGCGTCTAGGGGGCTGGCTAGAGGAGATGGTGAAGTGGCATACTGTTATGCGTTAAAGTGTTCTACTCTAACCAAGTGCTATGTCTTCTCCCTCACTCTAGCCCCTAGCAATTGTAGGTTCTCTAGGATCCTAGAAGATATGGCGTTAGGATCTATATCCTCTAGTACGATTCTCCTAGAGGCTGAGGCTGCTAGCCCTACTAGTATAGCGGTGCATAGTTCCTGGGGTTGTTGGCTACAATCTATTCGCGTCCTAGGCTCTCTCACCCCCTTTATACTCAGCCTTCCATCCTCGTAGTCAGCCTCCATCCCTGAAGCCGATAATAGCCTCCCATGCCTGCCGAGGTCTATGCCCTCCTCGCTTAAAGCAGCTAGACCTGTAAGCGTGAAGCTAGCTCGGCTCGCTAGGCTATATGCTATTAGTGGTATGGATAAATGGGGGTAGTTTGAAAGGTTTGCTATGAGGCTCCTAGGCTCTGAGCCCACGGCCTTGATAATGCCTCTTCCCTGCTCCACCTCTAGACCAGCTGCATGTAGGAACTCCACTATGTCCTCCTCTCCGGCTAGCTCCCTAGGTAGCCCCCTCACAACCACCTCCCCCTCCACACCAGCAGCTGCTAGGATGAGGCCAGCCTCCATAAACCCTCTAGGAGTCTTGACTCTTGCCTCGGCCCCTCCGAGCCCCTTAACTTCAACCAAGCCCTCCCTAACAGTGACGTGTATCCCCGCCTCCTCCACCAGCCTAGCCGTGGCCATAAGCCTAGAGTGTAGCTTGAGGCCGGGTTGATACCTGAGAACTCCTCCCCGAGAAGCTGCCAGAGCGAGTAGCAGCGTGGATGCTATTAAGCCATTGCTACCAGCAGGGAGGGTTATCATGGTGGCTGTAGGCCTTAGAGGCTTCCCGTGGGCCTCAATAACTATGAGCCTCGAGGCTGATTCTCCGGGCCATATTCTAGCTCCTAGCGCTGATAGAGCCGATACGAGCCCGTGTACGTTTATGCTTGTGAGCCAGGGGCAGTGAGAGCGCAGGACTATTGTCGTGCCGGGCCGAGCCCTAGCCCAGGCCACGAGAGGCAGAGTATATGCTAGTAGCCCGCTACAGCCTATATCCAGTAGTATTCGTCTAGGAACTTCAGCTGGCGGCGAGGACCCGACGACCACCCTATCGCCATACGCTTCTACATCCAGCCCTATCCTCCTTAGCGCTGACACGAATAGCCTTATAGGGGTTGCGGCCACGTCTACACCCTCAACCTCACCACCGAGAAGCCCTATGAGAGCTATGCCGTAGAGACTAAGAAAGAGTGATGGTGGAGCCTCTACAGACCCCTTAATCCTCTCAGGCTTATCCACTATTATCCTCAAGGCCAGCCCCCAGAGGCAAGATAAGAAGGCTAGTAGATGAGCCTCCTAGCAAACTTGTAGAAGAATCTACGATAAAGTGCTATGAATACTATCGTTCCCAGGGCTAGGTCGATGTCCATTGCTATCCAGGCTCCTAGAGCGCAGAGCCCTGGAGGCATTAAATGGGATAGGACGCATGCTGGTACTACGTGGAAGCTGTAGAGCCCTAATATTGACGAGGCTTGGGACAAGAGCGTTTCCTGCACCTCTAATAGAGCCTGCAAGGCTCATGACCATGCCTAAGGCTGGTTCGCTAACCCCTGCTAGCAGCAGGTAGGGCATGGCCGGAAAAGCTACTCTCCTGTTCCTGTGAACACAAGCGGAGCTACGGGGGAAATGGCTACGAGGAGTCCACCTACAAGGGCCATGAAGATTGTTGATGCCTTTGAAGCCTCCCAGCCTATACGTATAGCTTCACGGAGATTACCTTGCCCTATCTCCTGGCCTGTGAAACTCGAGGCAGCTGTAGCCATGGAGGATGCTGGTGAGAATGCGAATGACTCGATCCTAACGCCTATGGTGGTACGGCTAGTGCGTTAGAGCAGCATCCAGCTATGCTACCGAGATAAGCTAGGTTGCCAGCAGTAAATACTATCCTCTTTACTAGGGCGGGGAGCCAGGCTCGTAGAGATTTTGACGCTAGTCTACCATGTGTCCGAGGACGTGTTGGAATGGGAGGAGCTTGTAGGCTAGCAGCCCTCCAAGGCTAGCATCAAACACACTATTGCTATGACGCTTGCAGCAGCCCCTTTAACCCCCATGGCTGGAAGGCCTGCAAGACCATATATCATTAATGGATCTAGCACGGCGTTGAGAGTCGAGGCAGTGGCCATGGAGAATATTATCGGCTTTGTAGTGCCCACAGCCCTGAAACTAGCATTATACACCTACATCATGGCGGCAGGTAGTAGGCCTAGCAGCCCAACATGTAGGTAGCCTAAGGAGAGCTGGTATACAATGCCTCTATCCACGCCTAATACAAGGCTCATCAACCCGAAATAAGGTAGCCAGCAGCCGTCATCGGTACTGATAGGAATACTGCTGTTGATCAAGCCTCGTCTACAACACGCCCAGCCTCCTCTAGCTTTTCAGCACCATAGGCTTGTGCCTATTAGAACTAGTATGCCCGTAAAGAATAGCTGGTTTATTACGAAGAACGTCCATGACGCGTAACCACCGCACCTACAGCTGCAAGCGCTTTATCGCCTAGCCCTGATACGAAGAATACGCCAGTTATCCGGAGCACGCTATCAAGCATCCTACTATGAGCGGCCATGCCATGCTCCACGTCCCTTGCAGGAACTCCCTATTAACGAGCCATGATAGCATAAGGCTACACACTAGGAGGAGCTAGCTGGAGGAGTGGGACTATATGGCTTACCTCCGGGCTAGAATATGCTTGTCCAGCGTGGTACTTTGAGTACAGGTCTACCCCTCATATTAATCTTATAGCCGCATCTAGGGCACCTACCATCGCTCGTCAAATTATACTCCACAACCGTGTAGCCACTCCTCCTCACGAGTATCTTGCCGCAACGTGGGCACCTCGTATACTCGTACTCCTCGTAGGGAGTGTTGCCTATATAGACATACTCTATGCCCTCCTTTCTCGCCTTCCTATACACTGATAGCAGCTTTTCAATGCTGGTTGGTGGTTCGTGATACCTGTTAGCAGGGTAGTAGCGGTTGACATGAAGAGGTATATCAGGTCCTAGCAGGTCTAGGTGTTTCCCTATAACCCATTCTATGCAGTCCTCGCCATCATTAGCGCCCGGGATGACGAGGAAGACCATTTCTACGTGGGCCCCCATATCTATTAGTTTCTTCGCGTTACGGTAAACGTACTCTGGGTTTGCTGCCAGAAACCTACGATAAGTCTCTGGGCAACCCTTGATGTCAATACTGTAGCCATCTATCCCCGCCTCTATGAGCTCCTTAAGGGCCTTGAACGTCATATAGCCGTTTGTAACCATTGTAGCATAGAGCCCCCTCTTCCTGGCCTCGATGGCCGCGTCGACTACATACTCGAAGTGTATGAGGGGCTCATTGAAGCTGGCACAGATGCCCTCATCACCTAGCTTCCTAGCATACTCAGCGAGCTCCCATGGCTCCATGTATATGCTTAGCTGGGGTCTTGGCCTGCTCCACGACAAGTGGTAATTCTGACACCACGGGCATCTGAAGTTACAGCCCCAGCCGCTAAAGGTTAGCGCTGTGCTCCCAGGCCAGTAGTGGAAGAGCGGCTTTATCTCAATAGGCCTACTCTCGACAGCGCTTAGAAGCCCATAAGTCGTTACATAGAGTCTACCCTCCTTCATAACCCTATTACGACAGTAGGCCTCGACAGACTCCCCTAACACGCACCTACGCTCGCACACGAGGCAACGTGCAAGGCTTCTACCAGATAACGTGACGCGCTCCCATAGCCTTGCAGGCCTAACTGTAAGCTTCTTGTTGTAGGCTTCTTCGCCGGATAATGGCATTAGGCTCACCGTGGTCTGAAATCCTCTGGGGGAACAAGGTAGCGGGAAAGCTATTATTTCGGTATGGTTTTTGGCGGCTGGGGGGTTATCGTTTTAAGCCTTGTAAGCCCACCTAGTGGTGTAGCGTATGTGCGCTTTTAGGAGTATGCCTCACGGTGCCAGCAGCCATGGCTAACAGGGTTGCATTAGTCTTATCACTATCTGTGTTCCTATTCTTTGCTGCAACTATGGGGCTTGGATCCATAATAACCAGGTACGCTGATTATCTGGGTGCAGGTGCTACGGAGGCTGGGGCAGTATACTCAGTAGCCTCTCTCATTAGCGCCTCTCTAAGAATCCCTATAGGCATGCTGGCGGATCGGTTTGGCAGCGTGCCCTTCATGGTACTAGGCTTAGCCTTCTCAGGTATAGCGGGATTGGCGGCAGCCATGTCTACTAGCGTCGCTCATCTCTACCTAGTTAGGGGGATCCAGGGTCTAGGCATAGCATCGTATATCGCTCCCTCGATAGCAGTAGCATCACTCCTAGCTAAGGATGTCAGGGATACTGCGAGGATCCTTTCATACCGGTCGGCCTCGATATCGTTGGCCCTAATAGCTTCTCCCCCTATTGCAGCCTGGCTGGTCGATAACATTAGCTTCCAAGCAGCCTTCCTATACGTGCTAGCAGTATCCCTAGTGGGGATACCTGTCACGCTGATCCTATTACGCTGGACTCCTAGGAGTAGGCTGGTAGCGGCTGGATCCAAGGCCTGGAGGAAGGCTCTGAGAAGAGATGTTGTTAAAAGGAATGTAGCTATAGTAGTAGCTCTAGCGTTTCTCGACGGCTCAGTATTCATCTCCCTACAAGCTATACCGCAGTATGAGGTTGCGGAGATAGGGTTGCCGGCCACTGTTTACGGTATGTTCCTAACACTTTACGGGGTTGCAAGCTTCTCCGCCAGAATATCCTCATATAGAGTCATGGACTCCATAGGCCCGATTAACACAATGATATTAGGCATTGGCTTCGAACTCTCCGGTGTCTCCCTCCTCTCTATAGTGCATGGATCTAGGCTGCTCCATCTCTTCTACATCTCCGGCATACTCTATGGGCTTGGCCTTGGCCTCCTTGTGCCCAGTGAACAGTATGTGCTCCTCTTAGGCGTCTCACGGGAGACGAGGAACACTATTGCAAGCCTTTACGCGGTAGGTGTTGATGTGGGAGGAGGTGTTGGGACTATAGCCTACTCGGCCATAGCCGATCTCCTAGGCTATACAGTGGCCTACCAGGCCATGGCAGTAATTGAGTTGGTAGGACTCCTGTTAGTCATTCTAGGCCTAGCCCGTGGTGCTCCTCAACCCTCTATTCTCCGGCTTCCTGATTTACCCTCTTAGCCCTAGACACTATCAGCCAATCCCTTAGTATGGTTATTGATGCCGAGATGAAGACAAAACCTGCTAGGCCAGCCATGATGCCAGCCACTACCCTTGGAGGATCACGCTCTAGGAGTGCTAGACTGTACGAGAAGAACGCTATCGAGAGATAGAGCATTACGGCAGCAAAGGCTATCGCTGCACTCATCCTGACAAGCTCCTTGTCTACGCTGAGCCTCATGGTATCATCCCCATAATAGTTTTACCGCGAGTTCTAGGAGCTTCTCACTATCCTCTAGACTACGAGTTATGTTTGTTAAAGCCTTCTCCACCTTAACGTCAAACCCGGCTGGCTCTGGTATCCTACCCCTAGTGAACAAGCCTATTAGGATCTTAGCTGGGTTGAACCCGTAGAGAAGGCCTAGCGCCACGACGGTTACGGCTAGTATTGCAACTGAGGCTACTAGCATCCTTATCCACCCCTTTGGCCCTGAGAGGCCGGTGACCATAAGCCATCTCCCGGCATAGTAGGCTAGCGTACCAAGAGCCATAGCTGACACTATGGGTATTGCTTGGACTAGTATGCCTGGAAGCCTATATCCCCCAATAAGGCTTTCAGCATAAGGTAGTAGCATTAATGCCATGGAGTAGCCTATGAGGGCTGATGGTATCGAGACGACATAGCCTAGTGCCTGCTGGTGTATAACCTGGTACCAGCTCTTCCTCCTCCTGAGCCTCTCATACTCTTTCCCAAGGTATCTATCAATGGACCTTGCTAGGGCTTCTGGTGGTGCAGCTATAGCTAGGCCTAGTGGTGTTACTATCCTAGAGACGAACGCATATACTATGCCTATAAACGTGAAATAGACTATTGCCTGCAGCAATCTAGTTGATCTAGCTGCAACCCATATGTCTGCTAGCAAGCCGCTAGGTGTGTAGGATAACATGTAGCTTATAATGCTTCTCAGTGCTACCACGGAGTAGTATGTTATGCCTATTAGGGCAAGATATGCTATGATGAAGGATAGGATACTTAGCAGCTTGCAACGTAGCTTACACAAGTAGTGGATCGTATCAGGGCTGCCATGCTTCTCGGTATAGTATCTTGTAGAGAAGCTTGAGAATATACAGGATGTCATGAATAGGGTTAGTAGCAGGGGTAGTCTTGGAGCTACGAGGTAGGGGTCTGCAAGTAGTGCGGCTGCTATAGAAAATACTGCTATAACTGCTCCTATGGCACGGTAGGGCCATGCCAGCACAGCTAGTGCTGAAGCAATAGATAATAGTGTAGGCGTGTTGGCGAAGACAATCCTCACCGACGAGGATTCTATGAGTGCTAAGAGAGGCATTAGCAGAGGGACTACTAGCGAGAAGGTTGTGTAAACGATATATGCGTAGAGGAGGGCTGATGCACCCCTCAATATAAGCCATAAGCTTAGTCTAATGATTCTAGCATTCCTCAAGGCAGGCACTATCCCATCCTTCTATAAGCCTCGAGTCTAGAGAGGATCATGGAGAGTAGGTCTGTAGGGCCAGCAGCTAAGACCTTGATGCCTTGTGACCTTAGTATACGGAACATGTCACGGTACTGCTTTATCCTCTCGAAGGCAAGTAGCCTATAGATCGCAGCGTCAATGCCCTTACCTAGCGCTCTTACCTCGAATAGCGTGGTTAGTGGGGTGACAGCTATCACCTCGTGACGTAGCCTTATGAGTCTTGAAAGCCTCTCAGCATAAGCCTTGGCGGCCTCCGGGTCTTCATGGAAGTCCGTTAGCAGCATTACGATGGTTTTTTCTCTAGGGAGTATACTTGTTAGCGTCTTGGAGATAGACTTAACCCTATCCTCGTAGCTTACTCTACTAGCTTCGTCTAGGCTAGGCCATTTAACGGCTGCTAGCCTTCTAAGCGCTATTATACTAGTCTTCCGTCCTCTAAGCCACGGTGTAGCCGAGGCTTCTCCTTGGGTCCCTGCGACTAGGAGAGTGTAGTAGTCTCCCCGGCTAGCAAAATAAGTTGCAAGTGATGCTGCAAGCCTCATGCTATATTCTAGCTTCGTTTCCCCTACAACACCATATATCATTGTTGGTGTCACGTCGAGCACTATTATAGCGTATAGTGAAACCTCCTGCTCGAACTCCTTGACCATGAGCTTCCTAAGCCTAGCATAGGCCTTCCAGTCCACGAGTCTTATATCATCCCCAGGCATATACTCCCTAACGCTGTGGAACTCTGTACCTGAGCCCTTCCTGCCAGTCTTCGAAACCCCCGTTGGAAGCGCTGTGGCAATAGAGATCATTATTCTACGTGGTAGTCCGAGGGGCCTTGGTTGCACCCTTACACGTAGCCCTGTTTTGACTATCCGCTCGGCTCTGAAGAGGCCTAAGGGATCCTCCAATATTAGCCTGGTCTCGCCCCACTCATGCTCGCCCATGACAAGCCTAACCCTATACTCTATGACGGCCTCGCCGCCAACTGGTAGGAAGACTACTGCTCGGGGTGCCACGCCAGCTGGTATCTTGAAGAGTCTTGGGGGGTTATCGATCACGTCTAGCCTTTCTATAAGGATAGGGCTTTTGTTGACTATTCTGAGCCGTACCTTAGCCTCTTTACCCTCAATTAGGGGTTGTTCAAGCTCATGCTTTACCTCTAGTGAGTCTAATATTGACGCTTTCAAGGCAAAGTATTGTCTAAGCATGATGACTACGATTATTATCGCCATGCCTATCGAGAGCAGGTAGGCTTGAATCTCGCTGGGAGAGAAGAAGCCTGCTACTGCTAGGAGAGCACCTAGAAGTATAAGAGCTCTGCCATAGCCTGTTATTGGAGCTTCATATTCTGTTAGATAGCTTCCAGGGCCTTCAAACAAGCCTGGAGGCCTCGCTCTTCCAGTAGAATTTGTTCTAGGGCACTGGGACCTCCACGCTCTCCAATATGTTCTCTACAATCTTGGACGCTGTTACCCCCTCAACCTCGGCCTCAGGCTTAAGTATGATGCGGTGGGGTAGCACGTAGCGTACAGCCCTCTTGATGTCATCTGGTATCACATAGTCCCTGCCATCCATCCCCGCTAGTACGCGCCCAATCTGCTGCAACGCTATCGCTGCTCTTGGAGAAGCGCCTAGCCTTACATCAGGATGCTTATGCGTCGCCTCAACAATGCTGATGATATACTCTCTCACTTCCCTGGACACCTTTATCCTCCACATCTCCTCCCTAGCCTCTAGAATGTCCTTGGCTGATGCTACTGGTCTTAGAGGCCACTCGTTGATGGTCTTTATCCCCTCTAGTATAGCCATCATTACCTCTCTACTAGGGAATCCTATCTCTATTTTTGTTAGGAATCTGTCTAGTTGTGCTTCTGGTAGTGGGAATGTTCCTTCAAGTTCTATCGGGTTTTGTGTTGCTATCACCGTGAATGGTTCTGGTAGCCTCCACGACTCACCCTCAATAGTAACCTGCTTCTCCTGCATAGCCTCGAGGAGAGCACTCTGGGTACGAGGACTAGCACGATTAACCTCATCAGCCAAAACAATATTAGCAAAAATAGGGCCCTTGCGTAGGCGGAAGTCGCCTAGCTTCTCGTCAAATATCATTGTCCCTATTACGTCGCTTGGCAGGAGGTCGGGCGTAAACTGTATCCTCTTAAACTCTAGGTTCAGCGCTGATGCTATTGCCTTGGCTAACGTTGTTTTAGCCACCCCTGGAACCCCCTCTATCAGCACATGGCCGTCAGCTATTATCGTAGCTAGTATTATCTTGGCCTCCTCATCTAGCCCATAGACAACCTTACGTACCTCCCCTAGGACAGCGTCAACAAGAGTCTTTATCTTACCTTGTGAGTTCAAACTCGAGACCCCTTAGCTCTCTAAGACTTACGCCTATAGACTCGAATATCCTGTCAGCGCCTTCTATATGGTGTAGGAGCGCTCTCCTCCACCTTAAAACTATGGGTAGCCTCCTCTTACCACTAACTTTTAAATAAAGTCTATGAAGGCTTGTGAGTTCTCCCTTCAGCCAGTCTTTATCGAGCCCTGTTCTCGCAGCTAGGAGAGATAGCTTAACATCATCAGCTAGTACCTCCTCGACGCCCGCTCCAAGCCTCCTCTCAAGTACCATGTCTAGGGCCTCGTATAGGTTTTGGAGTGCTCTCTTAGCCTCCTTAGAGCTTATCTCACCCCTTCTTAGCAACTCATAGATGCTTGTAAACCCATAGACTGCTATGGGTGTTAAGGGGCCTGGTGGCGAGAAGTAGGCTAGTACCCTTTCAAGGCTCCTAGCTATAAGCATATAGGCTAGGGCTCCTAGTGAGAGGACAAGGAAGAGTAGTAACCATTTAACTCTGCCTAGGAATTTTATGAAGGATTCTTCTAGCTGGGTATAATACTTTGTGATCATGGCAACTAGCACACCTGGGTGGAAGAGGGCCATGGGGCTCCTCGATATTAGCTCGTCTATGCTTGAAACATAGGCTCGGGCTGGGATAATTATAAGCGACGAGGAATTATCAGGGGCCATTAGCCTAGTGAGGTACTTTGCAAGCTCCATGATACGTGTCTCATTGAGCCCGAGGAGCGCGTTGGTGAATAGATGGCTATCAGAGAATAGTACTACCAAGAGCCCCTCAGAATAATACTCGGCTCCAATAGTATAGCCCGGGGGGTACACTGTCCTCGAGAACGACGTCCAGCCTTCTATGAGGCTTAGGGGCCTAGCAGTATAAGCGATATAAAGGCCCTTAGGGTATTCAGCGGCTACAGCCTTAAGCCCGTCAACGTTTATCACGGCACCGCTAAAGCCGGGAGCCGAGCCTACTATACGCGAGATTAGCTTCAAACACTCCTCGTCCTCCGAGGATACTATAATGCTCGCAACCCCTCCCTTCCCCCTCTCAGCTTTAACGGCACCAGCTATCAGCGAGCTTAACCCCTCATCGCAATGCCTCGGCCCAGGAAGCCATATAAGCAAATAATCTACTCCCTCAAGGCTCCTAGGAACCTCATAGGCAATCCTATAGCCCATACTCCTCAGCAAGTCTACAAGCATGCTATGGCCTAGGGGGCCCGTATCCCCTGGAGACCCCGTCCCAGAGGCTAGAGGACTCCCCTCGAGCACTATTAGTTTAGGTGTAGCGGTGACAGCCGCCAAGAATGCTATGAGCAGCATAACTGCCTGAAGCCATCTAGGCCCAATCACCTTAAAACCCTCTTGATAGCCTCAACTATCCTCTTTACATGCTCCTTACTCACCGGATGGTCGCTAAACTTGGCCTCCTCATAAGCTAGTGCCGCCTCGTGATAATACTTTCTAGCCTCGCCACTCACCATAGCCTCGTACTCTCTATGTGTAGCGTAGGGGGGTTTAGGGCCATAGACCTTGGAACAGGCTTCTAAGAGCTGCCTAAACCTAGCTATGATCTCCCATCTCAGCTCCTGGGGCTCCTCTCCTTGTAAGCCTCTAAACCTAGCTCTAACGATAAGCCTCGTTGTAGCTCTTCTCACGAATAGCGTTAAGTTGCCTTTATAGCGGTAGAGGATGGCTACCAGCAAGGCTAAGGTGGAAACCGCTACCACGCCCATAATGGTCTCCCGGGAGCCTAGTAGCGGTAGCCCGGCTGCAGGTGCTTCGAGTCCGGGAAGGCCTGGTAGGGGTGGCAGGCTCCAGCCATGCCCAGCCCCTCTCGAGGAGAAGGGTCCGGCAAACCCTCCTATTCCTGGTAACAGGCCTAATCCTCCTAGACTTCTATTAGCCTCCCTCACCCTCCCGCTGAGGCTACTTGAAGCCTCAAGCAGCTTGCGCAGAATATCCTCGCCCCCATGTAGCCTTATCACCTCTATGATCTTCTCCCTCAGCCCGGTGCCGCTCAAGGCCTCCATGACATCCCTTAGCCCGCTAGGCGAGCTACTAGTCCTAGCAGTCTCCTCCACCATTCTAGCCATCTTCTCTATACTACCGCCAGACTTCCCGATGATAAAGCCTCTTATGAGCCCCCTATACTCATCTAGGTTTATTGTAAGCCCCTTATCCTCGAGCCTAATACTAGACAGTTTGGCTAGGCTCAGGAAGGTATCTAGATCCAGGTCGAGGCCACGCCTCCTAAGCTCATCCCTCAGCCTCTCAGCTAGCATCATAGCGGTAGCGTAATCCCCTCTCTCTATACTAGACGCTATGCCCTCTACTAGTCCAGCTAGCTCTGGATCCCTTTGCCTTAACAGTCTTGCAGCCTCTTTAGCCCTCTCAACGAGAGCAGCGAGATTACCTTTAGCTAGCTCCTTGGGAGTGGACACGGTGGGTATGAATCCATAGGCCCATAACCTTAAAGGATCCGTTGTACCGGGCTTTAGCCTCCACGGAGCCAGCTTACCATGCTCTGGATCAATCTTTTTCAGTAGGATATAGGCGGTAATCCTGAGGGTAGGCAGGAATAAGACTAAGTTGTTGTTGATCTCTCTTAGTGATGCTGCACGCGCAAGCCACCCAGCCTCCTCAATGCTTCTAGCCCTTACACTTCCTCGTGCTATGGCAGCTGCTAGTCTAGCAGAGTCCTTGGCGATGCTCCCGCCGAACAACGTGATGTTCACATGCTCTTTTATCTCCTGGAGCGCGTCCCCTGACACCGGGATCGATAACCTTATCGCTAACCTAGACCACACCCTAGCTGAATCGTTAAGATAGGCCTTGAGAGCCTTTAGGGTGAAGTCCCTGGTCTCATGGTGTAGTGCTAGAGCCTTGTTCTCCCTCAATAAGCGTATAGCGTCACTTTTCTTAGCCATGGCCTTAAAGAACTCGTAGTCTGGGACTGCAAGAGGATTTAGTGAGAGTATTGCAAGGGGTGTCGCAGCGGTAGCCAGTACTATGCTCGAGAAGCTTGTATTCAGTTTCTGCGATAGACGTAGCAGGTCCTTAGTGCTAAGCGAGAGGGCCTCAGCTATACCGGTGTTAACGGCCACTGACCACAGATAGGCAGCGCTCCAGGCTTCAGCATTCTCGGCGGCTATCAAGGCCGAGTATGCATCATTAAAGCCAAGGCTAGAGAAGCCCTTAGCCACTCTATTCCAGGGCTCAATCCACCTAAACCTGGCAAACACTAGCGAAGCTATTATAGGGTTTAAGAGGTTGGCCTCCCCTAACAGGCTCCAGAGGTCTAGTAGCCCTGGTTTAGACGTGGTATTAGCTATCCTAGGGCCGCTAGCATCAAGGTAAGATACGAGCGCTACTAACGACAGAGTATAGGCCGGGCCCATGCCCCCGCTAGCCCTACTTAGGCTCTCACGAGCCTCCACCATGTCATGATACGTGTTGCTGGCGAGCATCATCACAGCGGAGGCGCATACGCTGTCAAGGTAGCGTATCGTGGGGAGCAAGTAGGAGTAGTCCACGGTAGCCTGGGGGCCAGCTATTTCCCTCAACCCTCTCGTAGCAACACTACGGGGGACGTACTGGTAGTTTATCTGAGAAAACAGGTAGCAGTAGTCCCTCCTATCCCTAAGCAGGCTGAGAGCCCTAGCCCAGAACTCGTGGTCAATGCTACCCGTTAGTGCAGGGATAGCGGCTGCTATCCTTACCAATGGATTGCTAGTAGCATAACTTGTTAATACTCTTATCGCCCGTGTAATAGCTGGCGATACATCGCTCGTATACCATGATAGCCGGGAGTGCCATATAGATGTCTCAAGGCTCCTTGAGAAGCCTTCCGCGATACCAGGGTCAACCAGCAACTCATTCGTAAGAGGCCTCGACAAGGATACAAGGAGAAACTCTAATAGTAAGGAGGCATTACAGCCTATAAGCTTACCTTTAGAGGCATCCTCAACGACCATTATCCTAATGTCCTCCATTAACGACTCTATGGATGTAGCTAGCTGGCTGGATAACACCGTATTATTCCGTGCCTTGCCGAGCAGTGTAGCCAGCTTTGAGGCCATGACAGCTAGCGTGTTATCGGTTAGACACTCGGAAGCATTACCGGCTATGGACGATGCTGCTCCATAACTTATGGCTTGGGAGCTTAGCTTTTCAAGTAACATCTTAACCTGACTAGCAACCTCCTCCTCGAAGCTGGAGTCGCCAGCGCTAGCGGGGACCATCCAAATGATGGCCGAGAATGCTAGCAATGATAATACTATAACCGCGTAGAGTCTAGCCAAATAGAGTAACCCCTCCTAGCTCTAGGGAGAGAAGCACCTAATAGCTTAGCCCTCTAAGGAGACGCCTCATGAGGGGCAGGAGGTTGAAGGCCAGAGTCTACGGCAACGAGGAGGTTAAGAGGATCATAGCATTCATCCCTCCAGGCCATTACCATGTAAGGCTGATACTTGAGCTAGCCGACAAGACAATAATACTCCAAGAGGCCACGGTGGCAGCTATAGTTAGGGCTTATGCATCCACAGCACTACATCCGACGAAAAGGGCTACGGAACTCGTGCACCGCGTCCTCTCCCCGAGGGATAAAAAGCAGGGGTTTGCAAGCCACCAGCTCGTCGAGTCAAGTAGGCGGGAGGACGAGATCCTGGAAGAGGCTACTAGGATTCTAGAGGAGGCTGAGAGGGGCTAGCATTGAGGAGGCCCTACGTGCTACTCTTCTCCACTATGACGCTTGATGGAAGGATAGCTTCCTCAACAGGGTATAGTATGCTAAGTTGTAGCTACGACCTAGCTAGGCTAAGGCTTCTAAGAGGCTATGTAGAAGCTGTCATGGTCGGTGCTAATACTGTTCTCGCCGATAACCCGTCTCTCGAGAAGAGGATTGAGCCTAGGACAGCGAGATACTACAGGATAATTGTCGATGGTAGGCTTAGGACAGCCAGGCACGCCGATAAGCTAAGAATCTATAGTGGGCAAGGCCCGCCAGTCATAGTTATCACCGGCCTCCGAGATAAAGAGGCTATAAGGCTTTTAAAAGAGCATGGCGCCAGCATAGTCGTAGCAGGTAGTGATGGTAGAGTCGACCTAAGAAGAGCCTTGAACATACTCCTAGAGGAGTATGAGATAAACTCCATTCTCGTCGAGGGTGGGGGTATATTAGCCTATAACCTCGCTAGAAGCGGCCTCCTAGACGAAGTCAGAGTCACGGTCACTCCCTTCGTATTCGGCTCTGGTAGGAGCATCTTCGACGACCCCCAGGGCAGGGGCTTTACAACGACTGCTGAGTCGCCTAAGCTTGAGCTGAAATGCGTCGAACACTGCCCGTGCGGCCACTGTATACACTTAGCCTATCGTTTTACCCCGTGCTGCCCAGCAGAATCTAGCCCAGAGATACCATATTGTTTATCATCTAGGCTAGCGGCTTACCTCTCTCATCGAGTTGAAAAGGGCTAATAGGATCAATACAGCCCCCATAATCTGTTGGGGCGTGAGTGTTTCGCTTAGGACTATGTTAGAGAAGACAGCGGCTAGTACAGGCTCCAGCAGGAATACGAGCCCGGCTATGGCTGGCCGGACAAATCTCTGCCCGTAGACCTGAGCTGCAAAAGCGATATCGCTACATACGAGCCCGAGATAGATTATGGCTGGTAGGACCAGCAAGGTCTTATCCAACTCATTGCCAGGATTAGAGTCTAGCAGTATGAAGCCGAGGGCTGGCGCCATTTCGAAGAACACGAAGACTAGTGGATCCCCTCTACTATACTTATCAACTAGTATCACCTGGGCAGCCCAGGCTACAGCACCAACAAGTACTAGCATGTCTCCAAGACCTAGTCCTCCCGTAGGCCTAGTGAGTAGGTAAAGCCCAGCAATACTGAAGGCTAGGGAGGCTCCTAGTCTCCAACTATACCTTCTAGTGAATAGTGCCTCGTAAACGTGTATGAAGACTACATTAAGGCCTGTTATGAACGCGGAATTAGATGCAGTGGTGAGCCCAGTACCCCAGCCTTGAAGCCAGAGCCCCAACGCATAGGCTATACCAGTAACAAGACCCCCTTTAGCAACAGCAACTCCTAGGCCCCCTCTTAAAGCCTTATAGGCTACATAGGGCGAGAGCCCGAGCATGGCTATGAGGCTTCTAAGCCAGACGTACCTAGCACCTCCAATCCCGGTGACCACTATCTTGATGAAGGGGAATGATGACGCCCATAGTACTGTTGTCAGAAGGAGCGACAGAATACCTACAGTTACTAGCCTTCCCCTAGCTCTGTCCCCTGCAGGCTCCCCCCAGCCACCGTGACTTCCAACCATTTTCTTGATCTTCAAAGTATTTTTAAACCATGGTGGATGGCTTATCAAGCTCCTGCGCGAAGCTCCTCACCGTGTTTGCCCAGGGTTCTTGGAGCCTCGTGGCCGCTAAACAAGTTTAGTACGCTCTACTAAAGTGCTTTCTAAGCAGAGCAACCGTCTCCTGAATAACGTTAGAAATAGCCTTATCGGCGCTCCTAGAAACCTTATGTCTCTCCGGTTCCTGATACCTCGATGCTTCTAGGCCTCCTCCTATAAGGCTTTATAAGTATCTTATAAGCTGCCACGGCTATGGAGGCATAGAGTGCTGCTACGAGCGCTACGCCTAAGGCCTTTAGGAGAAGACCTGTTGAGCCTAAGCTGTTACCACTAGACACTGTGAGATAGATGTATACCACGAGCACAGCTATGCTAGCGATGGCTATGGTTGCTCCAACGATGAGATCAGCTAAGCTAGCTCCTCTACCAGGCTCCTCTACTCCAGGCTCCTTAGCCACTGTTATCGCACACCGCATAGCCTTAGCCAGGCCCAGCCTATATATTAGGTTTTGTGGAGGCCAAGATTTATTCCCTGGTGGTAGGCCACCAGTAGATTTGGAGTAAAGGTTCTCTAGGGTTTTTCCCACTAGATTCGCGGGAGGCTGCCTAATGGAGGAGCTTACCCTGCCCAAACGGCGTCTGGTACCACCTAGGCCTGAGGTCTCGAGCCTCTCTATTGCCAGCCTGCTGGCCCTCCTGGTCTTCGCCCTCGTAGGTGACGTCACGGCAACAACTATTGCCTGGGTGCTCGGCTTCCTATTCTCGCTTCCATTCGCCATAATGTTCCGTGAGTTCGTGTTCCTCTCTGGCACAGAGCCCATAGAGCCGGAGGAGGCTAGTAAACTACTATACTGGTCGACTATAGCAGCTAGGGCTATGGGCTCCCCGGAGACAGTCTTATTCTATACGACGCGTACTCGGATAGGCTTCCAGCTCGTGGGTCTAGGTAGTTTTAGGCAGGAGAATGTGCAGGGCAAGATACCATTCCTAGCGCATAAAGCGGCATGGGTAGGAGCTCCTGTCGCCGAGCTAGACCTCAAGGCGAACACAGTGTATCTCGTTGTGCCAGCCCTAGTCCTTGAGAGAGCCTCTAGGCTGATCAGGAAGGAGGGGTTCAAGCTAGTCATGTCGATCTCCAGCCTCCGGGACGCCAAGCTGGCATACTCCTTGATAAAGGCTATAGCCTACGCTCTTTACGGGTCGAGGAGGATGGCAGCCTATATTGCCACGAAGCTCTTCTCTAGACTAATACTAGAGGGCCATATAGTGGTTGAAGCTGATGGCCTTATAGAGGATATTTCTGCTCGCATGCCCTTCGAAGACCCCATAACCAGAAGGGCTGTGAGAAAGCAGCTTAGAAGCGAAATGATAGAATCCCTTCTCTAATGCTAATGCCAGGGAAATAAGCTTATATGAGGGCCACAGTTGATATAGGAAATAGCGCTAGGAGCTCCTTAACCCCTTAGCCTCATTCCCTCCCGGAGGCCCCACCCTTACGCCTAAGCTGCTCTTAGGCTTGACCAGGACCTCATCCTAGCACTTAGGTTGATGAGATACATACCCTTCGAGGCCTCTGCGGCCTCGCTTTCCACAAATACACGTGGTGCTGAGCTTGATAGTTGAGGGGCTTAAGAAGTTTGAGGAGTACGGTGCAGTTAAGATCTACGAGGTTATACGTGTACTTGAACTTGACTCCTCTAGCACACATAATATTAGGGGGGTTTTCGAACTAGACTATAACACGATAACTGAACTAGCCTACAAGACGGCTATAGTGGTTCCAATAAAAGATGACGAGCTATTCTCATTCGAGGGTGTTTTATCAGCTATTCCCCATGAGTCCCCGATAATAGTAGTCTCTGCTTCCAGCCGTGAGCCTGTAGACAGGTTTAGGCATGAAGTAGAGGTGGCTAGGCTACTACATAATAAGACTAAGAAAAGTATTATTGTAGTACACCAGCATGATCCTGCATGGGCTGAGGCCCTACAGGATACCCGTGTGAGCGAGGTACTAGGTAGGGATGGGAAAGTTCGTAGCGGTAAGGGAGAGGGTATGCTATTAGGAGTTCTCCTCGCTGCAGGACTTGGTGCAGAGTACGTGGGCTTTGTTGACAGCGACTGCTACGTCCCAGGAGCTGTCCACGAGTACGTATGGAGCTATTATGCTGGCTTCGCTCTAGCATCCTCACCCTACGTCATGGTGAGAATAAAGTGGCCTTATAAGGGGAAGATCGCCGGCATACAACAGGATATCTATTTCAGGAAGAGGGGTAGAGTCTCAATGCATACAAACAATGTCCTTAACATGGTCTTATCATTGGCGAGGGGTGTGGAGACAGACATAATAGTGACTGCTAATAGCGGAGAGCATGCCCTATCAACCAAATTAGCTATGAGCATGGGTTGGGCAGGAGGCTTCGCCGTAGAGCCCTACGAGCTAGTCTACCTACTAGAGAGGTGCTGGCTAGGCCTCGATAAAGGCCAATGCCCCCTACTACCCTACGATGCGAAAATAATACAGATCGAGACCAGGAACCCCCACATACATGCTGAAAGAGGCGACGAGCATATAATGGATATGCTCTCCCTCAGCCTAGGCACAGTATATCACTCGAAGCTAGCTGATGGGAGGATAAAATCAGCAATAATGGACATACTACGTAGCTATGGTGTTGAGGGCGAGCCTCCTGCTCCTAGGCTTTATCCCAGCCTAGCTGGGGTAGACGCGCAAAGGGTTATGGCATCATTCTTCTCGACGAGTGATGAGGCAGTGATATTAGAATAATGGAGGAGAGTAAAAACGATGAGGCTCCTAAGGAAGAGGGTCTAGCATCTTATCATAGGGGCTCTTATGCCTTTCTCACAGACTATTTGCTTAGCCCTCTCGTAGCCTGCATCAGCATGCCTCACCACGCCTATCCCTGGATCAGCTGTTAGTACTCTTTCGGCTCTTAGCTCGGATTCCGGCGAGCCGTCCAGGACAAGGCCTAGTCCTGCGTGGATGCTATAACCAATCCCTACACCGCCGCCATGGTGTACGCAGACCCATGTTGCCCCTGCGGCAGCATTTAGTAGCGCGTTTAGTATAGGCCAGTCCGCTATAGCATCGCTACCGTCCTTCATACCCTCGGTCTCACGGTATGGCGATGCCACGCTTCCTGTATCTAGGTGATCCCTGCCTATCCACATAGGCCCTATCTCTCCAAGCCTTATCAAGCTATTCATCAGCTTGCCAAACCTGGCTCTTTCGCCGTAGCCTAGCCAGACTACTCTAGCTGGTAGGCCTTGGAACTTCACATGTCTCCTAGCGTTCTCAACCCATCTAACCAGCCTCTTGTTGTAACTGAACGTTGCTAGTAGCTCGTCGTCAAGCCTATAAATGTCCTTGGGATCCCCGCGTAGGCTAGTATACCTGAAGGGCCCACGGCCCTCCTCAAACATGGGCCTTATGAAGGCTTGGACAAATCCTGGGAACTCAAAAGCATCCTTGAAGCCTGCCTCATAGGCCTGCTTCCTGATATTATTGCCGTACTCGAAGACTACTGCCCCACGCCTCTTGAACTCCACCATCGCCTCTACTTGTTTCCTCATACTCATCCTTGCGCGCCTAATGTACTCCTCTGGATTAGTGTCACGAAGCTTCTCTGCCTCATCGAGGCTCATACCCTCTGGCACATAGCTTAATGGATCGTGTGCAGGCGTCTGGTCGGTGACTATGTCTGGTATAATGCCTCTTCGGAGGAACTCTGGATAGACCTCGGCAGCGTTCCCTAGTAGGCCTATGCTCAGACCCTCACCCCTCTCCTTAGCCCTCAGTGCCATGTCTATTGCTTTGTCTATATCATCAGTCCATGTATCGAGGTAGCCATGTCTAATCCTCCTCTCGATCATCCTCTTATCTACTTCCACGACTATTATGGCTGCGCCGTTCATCTTCCCTGCAAGAGGCTGTGCTCCGCCCATCTCTCCTAGGCCTGCGGTAAGGATGAGCCTGCCCTCGAGGCTTCCTCCAAAATACTTCTCGGCCGCGAATGCGAAGGTCTCGTAAGTCCCCTGCAGAATACCCTGTGTCCCTATATAGGACCAACAGCCAGCTGTCATCTGGCCGTACATTGTTAATCCTTTCTTCTCTAGCTCCCAGAAGATCTCCCAGTCAGCCCACTTGGGTACAAGCATGGCGTTAGATATGACCACCCTAGGCGCCATCCTATGGGTCTTGAATACTGCTACAGGCTTACCACTCTGAACTACTAGGGTATCGTCCTCCTCCATTGTAAGCAGAGTGTCCACTATAGCCTCGAAGGCCTCCCAGTTCCTGGCGGCCTTGCCTGTTCCACCATAGACGATCAAGTGTTCTGGATCTTTAGCTACCTCCGGGTCTAGGACGTTGAAGAGCATCCTGAGGATTCCTTCTATCTGCCAGCTACCACTATCCACGTTGAGTTCTTCGCCCGTAATCACACGTACTTTTAGCCTCTCCTCTGGCCTATAGTAGCCCTTCCTGATCAGCCTCTCTATGGGCCTACCAACATACTTTGAGGGAATGCTCAAGGACTAGACTACACCCCAGAGTAACCGGTTCTTGCACTAATCTGATTCCCTGCAGTCTGTCAGGTTTTAAGCTTAGCCTCGTAGCCTTCTCTCCTAAAACCCTATGTCTATGCTACCATAGCTCCAGGTACCGCTTCCTCTCCCACTCATGGACCATCACACTATACTCGAACCACTCCCTCTCCTTGAGGGTAATGTATTTCTCGAACGCCTCCCTCCCCCATGCCTCCTCCAGCAGCCTTACCCTACGAGCCTCCTCTATAGCCTCCTTGAGAGATGATGGTAGAACCTCTATACCTCTCCTCCTCCTTTCCTCCTCGCTCATATGGTAGACGTTCTCCTCTACGGGTTCGGGTGGCTCAATCTTCTCTTCTATCCCTTTGAGCCCGGCAGCTAGCATTGCCGAGAATGCTAGGTAGGGGTTCACAGAGCCATCTGTGGCCCGGTATTCTAGCCTCTTCTGCTTGGGTGTGGCAGCCATCGGTATCCTTATTAGTGCAGATCTATTATAGCGTGCCCATGTCACGTATACTGGTGCCTCCCAGCCTGGGACTAGCCTCTTATAGGAGTTCACAGTAGGGTTGGTTGCCACGGTTATGGCCTTAGCATATCTTAGTAAGCCCCCTATGAAGTAGAGGGCTGTCTTGGATAGCCCGTAGACCTCGTCCCCATGGAAGAGGTTAACGCCCTTAGCAGTATCATATAGGCTCTGGTGTGTATGCATACCCGCTCCATAGGTGCCGTAGAAGGGTTTAGGCATAAAGGATGCTACTAGGCCATGGCGTGCAGCAATATTTTTGACAGTATACCTATAGAGTATCGTGTTATCAGCTGTGGTTACTGCATCGCTATGCTGGAAGTCTATCTCGTGTTTTGATGGTGGTACCTCGTGGTGTAGTTTGACGGGCTGTATGCCTAGCTTCTTAAGAGCCCCAGCTATCTCCTTCCTTATCTCATACCCCTTGTCTGCTGGCGGGGGGTAGAAGTAGCTAGCATCATCATGGAACCTCACGGTATCGTCTGACTTCTCGAAGAGCCAGAACTCTATCTCAGGAGCTGTCATGTATTCCACGTTATCACCTAAAACCCTCTTAGCCCTCGCTACAACTTTTTTGAGTATATTGCGAGGGTCTAGCTCGAATGGCTTATCCTCCCTGCATACTTGTGCTATCATCACGCCCGTAGGCTTCTCAGCCCATGGCACTACCCTGAACGTATCTGGTACTGGTTTTAGGAATAGATCGCTCTCCTCAACCCCTACGAAGCCCACCGAGGACCCGTCAAAGCCGATGCCGTTCTCCATGACATCCTCTATTATGTCAGCTGGTACTGTGAGGACATGGGTTCTACCGGTTATGCTTGTGAAGAGCAAGTCTATGTACTCAATCCTAGTCCTCTTGATCTTCTCTAGGGTCTCGGGCAAGGGCCTTGCACACCCAGTAGTCAAGGTTAAGCCACCTATCCTTTACCATGATCTCTCACGGTACGTGAGTCTTCTTCTAAAGGATAGTCTGCCGCCGCAATTCAATTTAAATATAAAGTCCACGCATATGCAACAATAGTATTGGTGGGTCTAGGCCTTGGTTAAAGCAGACCTTGTTATAGTTCATGCAAACGAGCTTCTCACGATGAGGGGCTTCTCCGATAAGCCTAAGAGGAGGGATGAACTCAAAGACCTAGGGATTATAAGGGATGGGGCAGTAGCCATCAAGGAAGACAAGATAGTAGCTGTTGGGACTACTAGAGAAGTTCTAGATAGAGTAGAGAAGGGCTTTCAGGTTATAGATGCCTCCGGCAAGGTAGTCGCGCCAGCCTTCATAGACCCCCATGTGCATCTAGTGTTCGGGTGTACCAGGGAAGACGAGCTAGAAATGATGGTTATGGGCGAATCTTATATAGAGATCAAGAAGAAGACCGGCGGCATAATGAGGACCATCAACTGCACGAGGAACGCCTCGACGGAGGAACTATTGAAGAGGACTGCTAGGATACTGGACCAGATGCTGCTTCACGGAACAACAGTCATTGAAGGCAAGAGCGGTTACGAGATGACCCTTGAGGGTGAGATCAGACAGCTAGAGATCATGAAGATGCTCGACAAGCTTCACCCCGTAGACATTATACCAACCTTCAACCCCCAAGCGATACCACCAGAGTATGAGGGGAGGGAGGATGAGTTCGCTGAGGAGATAGCCATGAAATGGGTGCCCGAGATAGCGAAGAGAGGGCTAGCGGTCTACTGTGACGCATTCTGTGACGTAGGCTACTTCCAGCCTCACCATTGTCGAAGGATATTCGCTGAGTGTAGGAAGCATGGAATGAAGCTAAAGATCCACGCCGACTGGCTAGCCAATAGTGGTGGAGGCAGGCTCGCTGTAGAACTTGGAGTAGTTTCTGCCGACCACCTCATACACACCCCCATGGAGATCATAGATGAGATAGCCAAGAAGAATATAATAGGAGTCCTATTACCTACAACACCCTTCTGCTACCTAGGCCGCTACGCTAATGCGAGAGAAATTATTAAACGTGGTGTACCAGTAGCCCTAGGCACTGATGTAAGTGCAATAGACATGTCGGAGTCCATGCAGATGATGATGACGATAGCATCCCTCCAGATGAAAATGCTGTCTGCCGAGGTCTGGAGCGCGGCAACAATAAATGCTGCTCACGCCGTGGAGAAGGCTCATATGGTTGGCAGTATAGAGGAGGGGAAGAGAGCCGACATAATAATACTTGATATACCTAACTATAGGCATATACCATTCCACTATGGAGTAAACCATGTGGAGACCGTGATAAAAGCTGGGAGGATAGTTGTCGAGGACCGGAGGCTGGTGAAAGAGGCCATACCTTACCATGAGATATTCTAGCCCTATCTCCCTCCATCCCTAGAAATAGGGGCGAGCGTAGACTATAGTCTGCCTAATCCTATCATAGAACGCCTCTACGCCCAGCATTCGCGGTAATTTTACTACAACATCTCTCTCGGTCATAATGCCTACAAGCCTGTTAGTCGCATCGACAACTATTATGCTGCTAAGCCCACGTCCCCTCATAAGCCTAAGCGCCGTGTTTAGATCCTCGTGTGGCGGTACTGATACTATGGCGTGTGAAGCTATCTCCGTGACTGGCCTGTCTAGCACCTCGCTCTCCATACCCCGGCGTAGCGCTCTCAGAGTCTGCTCATGGCTAAGATAGTCTATTATGTCTCTTGATGTAACCATCGCTACAGGCCTACCATCCTCATCTACTACCGGTAGGTGGCGAATCCATTTCTCAGACATAGTCTCTATGGCCTCCCTTATAGTGCTCTTATAGCTAATAGTTATGGGGTTTACTGTCATGATCTCGTGGACGGCTATATGCATAGGAGCGACTTGTGTTATGGCTGCTATATGCCTCTCGGTGATAATTCCGACAACAGTTTTATCTTCGAGGACAACAGGTATTGCTCCAAGCCTTTCCCTAGCCATAATTTCTATTACCTTCTCTAGGTCGTGCCTGCCTAGTACAACATATGGCGTATCCCTCCTCATTACCTCAGAAACCCTGGTTGAGACCAGGGTGTTATAGATGCTGCCATTCTTCTCGCACAATTCTTTCCAGTCGCCGTGGCACGAGACTAGTTTTATTATCCTCTTCACCGACATTAGGCCCTTTAGCTTCCTAGAGGAGTCGACTACAACACCAAACCTCACACCACGAATATTGAATGCTATGAGAGCATCTAGCATTGACTCGTTCTCTTCGAGGACTACTGCTGGTGGATAATGGCCTAGGACGGGGAAGAGCTTCTCAGACAAGCCCGAGCACACCCAGGCTCTAGTCTAGAACCCTATAAGCCTAAAATAGGCTAGTCCTAGAGGCGCCCAGGGCTGCATAGGGACTAGCCCTCCAAGCAGGATTATATTTGCAGGTAGGAGCCTTATTGATAGCTAGCTTTTAATACCAGGCCTCTCTCCTCTGGGGCTTGGTGAACGTATAGTGGGAGCTAGGCTCGCCTTAGCCGTAATTCTAGCAGTTGTCTTCGTGGCCCCACTAGCTGGCATAGCTATGCCAGCTAGTGGCCAGAAAACAATAGTGGTAGGTGCTCTCCTACCATTAACTGGTGACCTACAAAGCTACGGGGTTCGAGCCAAGGCGGCTATAGAGGTCGCGGTGGACGATGTAAACAAGTACCTGGAAGAGAAGAATGCATGGTTCCGCATAAAGCTTGTGACGGAGGATACTGGCACTAAGCCCGATATCGCTGTACAGAAGTTTAATGCGCTGGTAGCCCAGGGCATAAAGTTCATAGTAGGCCCCATGACGAGCGCGGAGGTCAAGAAGATTAAAGACCTAGCTACACAACACAACATACTCGTAATAAGCCCCTCTAGCACAGCGCTCGAGCTAGCAATACCAGGAGACAATGTCTTTAGATTCTGCCCAGCAGACGATGTGCAGGCGCAGGCTATAGCAAAGCTAGTAGAGGACATGGGGGTAAAGGCTGTAGTCCTCATAATTAGGGCTGATACCTGGGGTGAGGGCCTAAAGGATGAGATCAGCAAGAGGCTTAAGAAGATGGGCGTTGAGATAGCGGGGACCATAGAGTATAACCCAGAGTCGCCCAACTTCCCAGCAGTGGCTACAGAGGCCAATAACTTCGTTACAAGTCTTTTAGGTAAGTATAAGCCCAGCGAGGTAGCAGTCATACTAGTAGCCTTCAACGAGGCTGTAGGATTATTCAAGCAGGCGGCCAAGTATCCCAACCTAGCCAAGGTGCCATGGTTCGGGAGTGATGGTACAGCAAAGCTAGCCGAGATAGTCAAGGATCCAGTATCAGCACAGTTCGCGGAGAAAGTATTATTCATAAACCCGATCTATAGTCCAGCAGCTACAGCCAAGCAGAAGGAGGTAGCCGAGAAGGTTAAGGCCAAGATAGGTGAAGAGCCAGACGCATATAGCTACGCGGCGCACGACGCTATATGGGCTATAGCACTAGCACTGCTAAAGATAGGGCCGACAAGTGACATGAACACGCTCGTCAATAAGGTCAAGGAGCTACTACCGCAGATAACGACTAGCGACGAGTTCGGCAAGGAGGCTGCTACAGGCAAGTTCCCTCTAAACAAGGCTGGAGATAGGGCAACAGCAGACTATGATATGTGGCTAGTCTACACTGTAGGCGGTAAGACAGACTGGCTTAAGGTAGGCACATACCTAGGCAACGAGAACAAGTTCAGATGGTATTCCGTCATGGACGGGAAGACCTTCCCAGAGGTCTACAAGGAGACATTCGGTGGTGCAGCCATCAAGACAACTACGACTCCTACAACCAGCAGCCCCTCCCCGACAGTCGCAACACCAGCGTCACCTGCGAGCACAAGCCCCTCGCCAACCTCGCCAGCAGCTGCTGGAGGCCAGACAGCCCTAGCAGTAGGCATAGCGATCGTAGTAATAGTGATAATAATTGCAGCAGTCCTAGCGCTCCGGAGGAGGAGGTAAAGGGCAAGGCCCCCCTCAACCCCTAAATCCCGGTTTTTTATGACTATGCAATGCCCCTTAGGGCCTTACTTGTTTTCTCCTTAACCTGCTTTATCCTAGGAGGGACTTATCCTTGGTCAAAGCGGCAGTGTTAGAGGAGTTTGGAAAGCCCTTCAAGATAGCTGATGTAGACCTAAAGCCCTTGTCTTCCGACTGGGTTGAGGTTGAAGTCAAGGCTGTAGGGATATGTGGGCGTGATGTTGTTGTATGGCGTGGGGGGTTTCGGAGCCTCAGGCCACCCCTAATACTAGGCCATGAGGTTTTTGGGCTTTATGAGGGTAGGCCTGTCGCAGTATACCCTGCCATAGTCACTGACAAGAATTGTTTAAAGTATATGGAGGGGAGGGAGAACCTATGTGAAGGCTACCTTATCCTTGGAGAATCTGTTCCTGGTGGCTACGCTGAGAAAGTCTATGTACCTCAATGGAACCTCATAGAGCTAAGCGAGGCTAGCTTCGAAAAATACGCTGCAGCAGCCTGCGGCGTAGCAACCTTCATACATGCTGCTAGGAAGGCTGGTATATCAGGAGGCTCTAAGGTGCTTGTCACAGGTGCTAGTGGGGGTGTAGCGGTGCATGGGATTCAGTTCCTCGTATCCATGGGTGTAGAGGTTTATGCTGCTACACGTAGCGAGGAGAAGGCGAGACTGCTAGAAAAGCTGGGAGCAACCCCAGTAATCGCCCAAAAAGGGTTTGGAGCAGAGCTTGCTAGGAGCCATGGTAGGGTCGACGCAGTCTTCGAGGTGGCAGGAGCCCCCACGATAAATGAGTCGCTGAGGGCTTTGAAGCCTGGCGGCACATTAGTCCTCATAGGAAATGTCGAGGGGCAGCCCATTGTCCTCGAGAGGCCGGCCCTAACTGTTATGAGGGAGCACCACATAGTAGGCTCGGCAGCCTATACCAAGAGGGAGTATGCTTCAGCGATAAGGATTATAGAGAAGGGTCTTATAAAGCCGTTCTATAAGACATACAAGCTTAACGAGGTCAACAAGGCCTACGAGGATATAGTTGCTGGTAGGCTCGTTGGGAGAGCAATACTAAAGCCTTAAGGTAAGCGAAGCCCTTAGAAACCTACTTAAGTAACCTCTACCTCTAGAGCGGCTCTGGTATTAAAAGGAGGATACTGGTGGGCTTAGGTGGCTGGAACTCTAGGGCAAGAGGCTGCAGCTGTCAGTGCGAAGCCTATGCTAGAGACTAGGGATGTAGTCAAGAGGTTCGGTGGTGTTGTAGCCCTAGATGGCGTCAGCATAAGTGTTCCGGAGAGGGGTTTCATCCTCCTCATAGGCCCTAATGGCAGCGGTAAGACCACCCTAGTCAACGTTATAACGGGCTTTCTTAAGCCTGATCACGGCAGGGTATTCTATAAGGGTAGAGACATAACGGGACTACCCCCCCATCAGATAGCTAAGATGGGTATAATCAGGACGTTCCAGATACCAAAGCCATTCATGAACCTAACTGTGCTCGAGAACCTACTCGTGGCACGCTTCGGCCATCCAGGCGAGAACCCCTATAGCGCGCCTCTATCTAAGAGGAGTTGGCTACGCTTCGAGCGCGAGAGCGTCTCCAAGGCCTTCACCATCCTAAAGTGGCTTGGACTAGAAAAGTCCTGGGATCATAAGGCGACCGAGCTTAGTGGTGCAGAGTTAAAGCTCCTAGAGGTTGGCAGGGCCTTGATGAGCGGTGCCAAGATGATGATCATGGACGAGCCTGCTGCAGGTGTCAATCCCACCCAGGCCCACGAGATCTTCGCGACCCTTACAAGGCTTAGGGAGGAGCAGGGGATAACATTCCTAGTTATAGAGCACCGTATTGATATTGCGGCTAGGTACGTTGATTACATCTATGCAATGCATCTCGGCAAGGTAATCAGCCAAGGCCCTCCTGACAAGGTGCTTCGAGACCCAGTTGTCATAGAGAGCTATATAGGGGGGTGAGACCCTAGATGCCCGAGGACATAGTCCGAATTGAGGGCGTCGACGCAGGCTACGGGAAGTTCCATGTCCTCTTCGACGTGAATCTTAGGATACCACGTGGAGAGATAACAGTCATAGTAGGGCCTAATGGTGCCGGCAAGACCACATTACTCAACACAATATTCGGTCTAACAACGGTGTATAAGGGGAGAATAGTTTACAAGGGAGAAGATATCACACATGTACCACCACATCGTAGGGCTAAGATGGGGATGGCCTACACACTCCAGTTGTTTAATATCTTCTCGAATCTCACTGTAAGAGAGAACCTAATGCTAGCATCATATGATCTACCAGCTAATGTCGTCGAGGAAAGGCTCAAGGAGATCTACGAACTCTTCCCGGTGCTCAAAGAGAGGCAGAACCAGAAGGCAGGGACCCTTAGTGGCGGCGAGAGACAAATGCTGGCCATATCGATCAGCCTAATCCGTAGCCCGGAGCTACTGCTACTAGACGAGCCCACGGCGGGCCTAGCTCCAAAGCTTGCCAAGGAGGTCTTTCAGGCTATTAGGAGGCTTAGGGAGATGGGCTACACGGTTATACTCGCCGAGCAGAACGCCAAGGCAGCTCTCGAGATAGGTGACAAGGGTGTCCTCATAGTTAGCGGAAGAATCATCTTCGAAAGCGATGCCAAGGAGCTATTATCGCGGAAGGATCTAGCAGAAATGTATCTCGGGCTAAGAGGGTGAGGGGCATGGTTTTCATAGACCCCGTGCTCATAATGAACTCTGTGACCTTTGCAAGCATACTATCACTGCTAAGCCTGGGCATAACGCTATCATACATGACTACTAGGGTGTTCAACTTCGCTCATACAAGATTCGCTACGCTAGCAGCCTATGCTGCAGCAACAGTAATGTTTGCTGTAGCGCCACGCCCCCAACTAACACCACAGACCATGGGGGGAGTAGTAATCCTTGTACCTATGCCTTGGTGGTGGTATCTTCTAGGTTTCGTCGTGGCCACCATAGTTGGTGGTATAATAGCAGTGGTACAGTTCTTCGCGGTACTTAGGCCTCTACAGGCTCGTGGAGCAGACTATCTAACCCTAATGATATCGACCCTAGGCTTTGACTTCATACTACTAGCATTCCTATTCATATATAGCACGATGAGCCAGGTCAGAGGCTTAGCTGCTGCAAGTGGGCTCGGCACAAGCCCTGATAGGCTAACATTCTCCTCGTACGATATAGGCATTAGTGCTGGTGGGATATACTATGCAGGCTCCTTTATAGAAGCCTTGATAATTGCTGTAGCAATGGTCATATTACTAGGGATCATGCTGACCAAGACAAAGATAGGCATAATGATGAGGGCCTCTATAGAGAATCCGCAGCTAGCGCTAGTACTAGGCATAGATGTTAACAAGGTATATGCTTTGACATGGTTCCTTGCAGGAGCTACAGCTGGCATAGCAGGCTACCTCATACTCTTCTCCACGGATACTATACTGTCGGTCTACATAACACCTGTGACGCCATCAGATAACATTATTGTAAGCGTCTTCGCTGGGAGCATAGTGGGCGGGGTAAACAGTATATTTGGGAGCATAGGCGGTGGCTTCCTCATAGGCCTTGTAGAGCAGCTCCTCGTACCAATACTAGCCACATTAGTCATGTTCCCTGATCTCACCAAGTACGCCAAGGTATTCTCGATGGGTGCTGTAGCTTTAACCCTACTCTTTCTACCCGAGGGTATAGCATCCCTAGGCCGGACCCGTTGGGCTAGAAGCTTCATGAGGATAATGGGTAGGAGGGTTGAGGAGGTGGCTTAGCCATGGTCGACCCAATCCTCCTAGCTGAGCAAATAATCTCCTTCATAGGGCTCTATGTTATAGTAACTATAGGGCTTAACATAAAGGCTGGAGTCACAGGTATACCTGACTTCGGCCACGCAATGTTCTTTGCCATGGGAGGCATTGTGGTGGGCAACATCGTCGCTCATATAGCCGCAGCCCTGGCCTCCATGGTGCTACCCGATGTGAATGTAGGCAGGGTGCTAGCAGACAATACTAGGCTCATGGCGGAGCTGAACGAGAAGTACTTTCCAACACATCCTCTTGAGTCAATACTATTGCTGGTAATAGCCATAGTGCTCTCAGTGCTTCTCGGAGGCCTATTAGGCTGGATAGCATCCTATCCAGGCCTAAGGTTGCGGGGAGAATACCTAGCCATCCTGCTATTGAGCGTAGCCGAGGCCTTGAGGATCTTCGTAACCTATACTACATGGATAATGGGCAATACCCCTACAGTGGGCCTCTCAACACCAGACCTCTTCGCGTGGACCGGTAATTCCGGGCTAGCTGTAACAGTATTCACGTTAGTGGTTGCAGTAGGCGTCTACATTTATGCCGAGAGGCTGCACCACTCTCCTGCGGGCAGGCTCTTTAGGGCCGTAAGGGATGACGAGGATGCTGCCAAGGCTCTCGGCAAGGACGTTTCTTTGGTGAGGAGGGATGCAATGATAATCGGTAGTGCCCTAGCAGGGCTAGCAGGAGCAATATACGCTCTCAACCCATGGTATGGCGGCGGGGCTGTAGCAGCCGAGTCTATATTCAACCGTGTATGGTGGACTTTCTGGCCATGGGCCCTGATGATACTAGGGGGTATGGCCAGTAACAAGGGTATAGGCCTGGCCACGGTAATAGTAGGCGTGCTACTAATATGGCCTATAAGAATATATAAAAATGTTATAGCCTCGGCGCTGAGAGTACAAACAGTAGGGATAGACCCTGGCTTCTTTGCTAGTGCTCTCGAGTACCTCCTACTAGGAGTCCTAATAATACTAGTACTATTCCTTAGGCCGCAGGGTATAGTACCCGAGTATGTCTCGAGAACGACTGATTTCGAGAGAATAGCCTTGGACAAGGGTATACCCATAACAAGAACTAAGTCTGAGAAGGGGGCTGGCGAGGAGAAGTCCTAGGACAACACCCCCTAATTCTCATGTTCTAAAGTTTTTGGCAAGGTTTATCCTCCTAGCCTAAGAACGTTGATATAGTTACCAGCCACTGCAATGCCAAGGCTATCCCAGGAAGACCATGCACGGGCACTTAATGTCGGGCTAGCGCTCCATTGCCCTCTATGGGCTTGGCCTTCAACAGGGTAGGTGGAAAAGGGTACTTGTGCTCTACTTACTGCTAGTCCATGGCGGGGCTAATAGGATGCTCTTGCTTTATTATGATGGGGTTAGCCGTATGGCGGGAGGCGTGGACGAGGATAGGCTCGTGGTACTATGTGATCTAATTTTCTATAGCCTGGGCTCTATCACGCCTACCTCGATAAGCTTTATTATTGATTTCCTCGCCTCCTGGTAGTCCATGCCTAGCCTGGATGATACTATTTTGGCTGCGTCGGATAAGCTTAGTTCCCCCTGCTCCTTCTTAGCCTCGGCTATGACAAGGTATGTCTTTATGAGGCGATGGTCTCCACGGCCTCTCGAGGCTAGTTCCTCAAGGGCCGTGTTCTTGGCCTCCACTATCTTGGTGAGCACTCCCACCAGCTCCTCAACACTATTACTTGATGTTATAGCCCAGCTAGCCTTGGCCATGATCTTCCTGTACTGATCTCTATGCTCTCCTATTACTCCTATTATGTTCTCTAGGAGGCCTAGCTCACTCCTAATGTTGGTCCTCAGCTCTTCTAATAGCTCCCTTCTGGCCTCACGATATAGCTCTATGGCTTTTCCTGCTAGGATCTCCACCTCCTCTAGCATTGCAACGGCCTCCGAGGGACTGAGGGCTCTAGCTTTGGCGTCCTTCAGTAGCTCTAGGGCCCTCCTCTGCATGGTCTGAGCCTGTTCTAATAGGCTGCTAGCCCTAGCAGGAGATATTGTTGGCCTTAGCTTCGCTAGTAGCTCCTTAAGCTCCTCCTCTTCTACTACCGCTTTTCTAAGCTTAGCCTCAGCTCCTCCTAGCTTTAGCTCTAAGCTTCTAAGCCTCCACTCATACTCCTTAGCCTCCTCCAGGAGCTCTGAGATCTTCTCGGATATAGTCTTGAGCGTCTTCTCCAAGTCTTTGAGTCCACGGATAGCGGTTATCCTGGCTACTATAGGCTTATGTTCTTTAACGGCTATATTGAGCCCTCTACTCCTAAGCTTCTCCACCATCTTAGCTAGCCTCTCTGAGAGCTTACCATACTCGTTTATCCCCTTCTCCAGCCACCTCATAGCCTGGCCCAGTAGGTTCTCCAGCATCCTTAGATGCTCTAGTAGCTTAGAGGGCGCGTGGGCTACGGGCAGGCCTATTATGCTCGATCCTGCTAGGAGCTTGTAAAACAAGTATATGGCTAGGTCCCCTCCACTGGCTCTTAGCAGCTTCTCGTCCACGGCTTCGCTAGGCTCCTCGGAGGACTCTAGCAGTCTCCTCGCCTTAACTGTCAGCTCCCCTAACTCCTCTAGCAGCCTCCTAGGGATCTCAACATGATAGCCTAGCCTCATAGCTTCTCCTATTAGTTTCTCCAAGCTATTTGTGATCCTCTCTAGCGAGTAGACTATGTCTCCTGCAAGCTTCATTCTCCTCTCGTGAGACTCGATGAAAGCCTCTAGGTCATCCACTAGGTATAGGGCGGCTGCTGAGAGCCTTGCAGCCTCCTCGGTCACCCCCGCCTCCAAAGCCTTCGCTGCCATGCTAGCTACCTCTAATGCGAGGCTAGCTGCATCGGCTACGCTAGCCACAATGGGTATACCCTCTACAAGCGATATTACCTTAGCCTTCACGCCTACTAGTCTCTTAGCCTTCTCCTCTACAGCTCTAATCCTCCTAGCTATATCCTCCCTAGTCGCTATCCTTACCTCGACTGAGCCATTACGCCTTCTAGCCTCTATGAGCCCCCTAGCTTGAAGCAGCTCGAGCCATGCTATGAGATCCTCTCCTCTAGGCGCTATAAGCCTTGACTTTAGCTCCTCTAGGCTAATCCATCTACCGCTGCTACCGATGCTTCTAAGTACTCTCAGTATACTCTTCTCGGCTTGGGCTAGCGTGTGACTGATCCTATCATCCTCTAAGCTTATAGCGCCCTGGCTTACTAGCATCCTTACAGCATCCGCTACCACCCTCTCTACACCGATTCTTCCATAAAGGGGTGCTAGGGGGTGTCTCCGAGACCAGGGCCTGGGGGGATGCTTAGAGGCGTAGCCCCTCAGCATCCTCACGGCATCCCTTATACTGGTACGGCTCGGTACTAGTGCTAGTAGCTTCAAAGCTGCAGTAGTTCCTGGCCTAGGCTGCCTACTGATGACCAAAGGGGTCCCGCCGACTCCTTCCTCCAAGAGCTTGGCTAGCCTTGAGGGCATTAGCTCGGGTGGCAGGATCCTATCAGCCTCAAGCGCTAGCAGAGTCCATGGTATCTTCAACTTACCTCTTCTAAGCTTATCCACCACCTCTTCCAGCTTCATCTCCTTCAGCAGATAATGTCCTAGTACTAGTAGCTTCGTGAGCCTTCTATAGTCGAGGCCTACAGCCACTATCCTGGCCATGTACTTCTCTTCGAGCCTAGCTTTACAGTCCTCGAGTCTAGCTGGGCCATGGCCTACCGTTACCACCAGGTGAGGGTATATGCCCATTACAGTGGAGGATGATAATGCCTCTTCTAGCGCCCTACAAGCTCCGGTAGAGAATAGTACTGCTGGCCTTACCTCCCCGAGCTTAAGCCTAGCCAGTATACTATCATCCCTAAACACCTTAGCGTCTTCGATGGCCAGGGCCCTGGGGTCCACGACCCCTAGCAGGACCAGGAGCCCTGTCAGGGGTTTTACAGGCTTGTACTCCCTATACGCCTCCCTTAGCAGCGTCATCCTCTCCTCGGCTGGCAGGAAGCTTAGTTCCGAGAGCCTACGCGTGTTAAACAACAAGTCTATGGCTACGGGTGTTAAGGCTATGAGCCTAGAGCCCTCAGCTATGAGCCTAGGAGCTCCTTGTTCATCTACTACTACGAGGCCCTGGCTTTCACGGCCTGCTATTCTACCCCATTCTCCTAGTACAAGTAGCTTGTTTGCTAGCCTACCCAGTAGTGGAGAGGCCCTAGCTTTAGCCGGGAGCCTCCTCACAGCCTCGATAACCACTGGCTTGCCCACACCTATCCTCTCTGCAGCCTCCTCAACATCTACAGCTATCCTGGCAACAAGCATGGCTAGCAATTTCTTAGCCTCGGCACGAGTATAGCCCATCTCCTCGAATACCTGCCCTAGGATCTCTTCGAGCTCCGAGTAGACTGTTGACGAGAGGGGTTGTAGGCCGACGCCAGCTACCACCACAGGCTCCTCCAGTAACAAGCTTACAAGCTCTTCATCGCCTATCCTAGTGGCCTTCCCAGCTCCACATAGCCTCCTAGCAGTATTAGCTGAGAACGCTGCTAGCCTACGATATAGGGCTACTAGTAGACCTAGATTCCCGGCGGAAGCATAAATTATGGAGTTCGCCTCCTGTATGCTCTCGAAGATGCCTTGGAGCCCCCTAGGGTGGGATCTTGACGCGATATACTCTAGTACCCTATAGGCCTCCAGTGGCTCTATGGGCTTGAGCCATACTATCCTAGTCCTCCTCATAAGCCTAGCTAGTAGTCCCCTGATCCTAGCTTCTCCTATAAGCCTGGTATAGGCTGGGGGTGTTAGGGAGAAGACTACTCCAAGCCTGTGTGAAGGCCTGGTCTCCGTTAACGCTAATAAGGACTCGAGGGACTCCTCTAGCAGCTCCTCTCCAGCCAGCACTAGATCCTCGGCCTCATCAACAAAGACTATGGCTCCATCCTTATAGTGTCTAGCAGCATCCAGTATCCTCTGGTAGAGCCCCCCCTTGAGGCTAGAGGCTCTGAGATAGACAGGCTTGAGGCCATAGTCTTTAGTACTCCTAGCTATCAGTGCCTCGTATACACTGGTTCTACCATCCCCTGGCTCAGCGACTAAGAGGGCTATAACAGGGTGCTGGGATAGAGAAGCCTCGGTCATGAACTCCTCTATCGCCCGGTAAGCCTGGCTCCTAGACTCAAGCAGCTGTATAGCCTCGATAACCTTATCGTCTAGCCCGGATACTGGCGGTATCCACATGAAGCCTTCGCTGCATCCAACCATTCCCTATCCCAAGCTATAGGGATGCTAGTAACACATGCATTGGGTAACCGCACTAGGGGTGTGGATAGAGCCTATTGCTCCGGGTAACACATGGATATAGTAGGAGCGGTGGAGCTCGTGGCTAGGCGTGGTAGCGTAGCCTTATCAGTACTAGCCCTGGCCCTCCTTGTAGTTACCTTCCTAGCCCACTTAGAAGGCTATAGGAACCATTATAAGCTAAGCCTCGAAGAAGCACGGGTAAAGGTGGTAGCCTCTAGCCAGGGCATACTAGTCTTTGTTGAGACTAAGCTGAGGGATAGGGACGTCCTATTAGGGCTCAAGAATGCTAGGCTAATATGCGATAATATTAGCGTGAAGCTACGTATTTTAAGCCTAGAGGCTAAGGAAGGCATCCTAAAGGCCCTCCTCGAGCCTCTCCCCTCATCCCTGGCTGGCTGTAGCCTGATCCTGAAGCTTGTAGCGGAGCCAGCTAATCCCCTGGATAGGCTACTCATTGGTAATGTGACGGTTACCGTGGAGGCTGGTGTTAGATGAGCAAAAACATGGAGGAGCTTATACGCGGTATCCTCTCACGTAGGGATCCCGAGGGCTACTATGTGATCCCAGCAAGTCCGAGAGCCATGAGCATGCTCCAGGGCATTAGGGGCGTCGAGGTTGTAGAGACAGGTGATGTAATCCTGGCTAGGACTAGGTCTCGGAGGCTTGCAGCGAGGATCGCTAGGATGCTAGCTCGTCTCGGCCTTCTTGCCCTCCTCTGAAGCCCCCGCCCTCCTCCTAAGCTTGATGGGGATCACCCCCTCCTTTGTTATCATGTAGGGGATCCAGCTCGCTTGTACAGGCACCCCTCTCGCCTTCTTGACGAGGAGTTGTTTGACAGGATAACCTTGCGCTACGGCCTCTCTGTAGTGCTGCATCCATACGAATACGTCAACCATGTACTCTAAGTTCGCAGCTACCTCACTATAGAATTGCGTGGGGGTGTGAAGAGTCGCTATGGATAGTACACCTCTCTTCTTCGCCATGTGCGCTCTCAACGCGTTTACAAAGTCCAGCACCCTTGTCGCCTCATACCTTGCTAGGAGCGGGTTGAGGCTGTCAAGCACTAGTAGTCCCGAGCACCTCATGCCGTGCTCATCGCTTATCCTTGAGACCGTGGAGAGTATACGGTCTGGGTCTATGTCCTGGAGCGCCGCCTTGACAAAGGACTCTGGCTCTACACCGTAACGCGGCCCATAGCCATCTACCAGGATGAGCTCCTCCCCCCTAACCAGCTCCATAGCATTCATTCTTGAAGACTCGAGGGCCGAGACTATAGTTATAGGGTCATCGTCCAGGGCTACATAGATTACTTTCTCCCCTCTCTCGAGAAAGCTAGCAGCTATTAATGTGACGAAGAAGCTCTTCCCAACACCACCATCCCCTGCAATCACAACCATGCTTCTCCTAAGAATACCCTCAGGGAGCAGGTCGTCCAGTATCGGTATACCTAGCTTGACCCTGGCCAGGACACGCCCAGCCCCAGACAAGGCCAAAGATAGCACCTCTAGAAGGAAAAATACACAATCGCGTTCTATAATACTTTCTATAGTACTAATAGTTTGAAAATAAAAATATTAATTATGATGCTTACTCTAGCGTCCCTGGAACCGACCAAGCCATGGCATGGATAGAGCTACAATTCCCCATGATGTGGTCTAGTAAGACTCCTCGGCCTACACGCGTCTGCTACGACATTTGCTGTAGTGTCTTCGGGGACTAGTTCCGGGAAAAGGGTTTTTCTATAGTAATTCTTATCGTAAGAGATGCGGGGCGTATTAACGCCCTCTGGGGGAGTGTATCCTTGTCTACCACGAGCCTAGAAGCTAAGCTAAAGGAGTTCCTAGTGCACCTTATAAGAGTCGCTACCACCCAGTTGCCCCCTGATGTTGTTGAGGCGTTGAGGAGGGCTTACGAGAGAGAGACCCACCCATTAGCGAAGAAGCAGCTCGAAGCCATACTGAGGAACGTTGAGCTTGCCTCAAAGCTGTGGAAGCCTATTTGTCAGGATACCGGTACCCCATACTTCTACATAAAGCTCGGAGAGAACTTTCCTGTGAGATCCAGGTTATACGATGTGATTAAGGAGGCTATGAGAGAGGCTACAAGAATTGTACCCCTAAGGCCCAATGCGGTCGACCCCTTCAGGGAGAGGAATACAGGCGATAATACTGGGCAGCGCGTGCCCTGGGTGCATGTAGAGATAGTGCCTGGCGATAGACTAGAGGTAACCTATGTGCCTAAGGGTGGTGGTAGCGAAGCCCCCTCGACACTAGTAATGGCTCCCCCTATCAAGGGCCTAGAGAAGCTCAAGGAGACAGTCGTCAAGACCATACTAGAGGCGGGTGCTAGGCCTTGTCCACCCGTGATCGTGGGTGTAGGGGTAGCAGCTGGAGCAGACATGGCCCTGACTCTCGCCAAGATGGCTGCCGTTCTAAGGCCTGTAGGCTCTAGGCATCCTGACCCCGAGATAGCTAAGCTGGAGGAGGAGCTCCTAGAAGCTGTGAACAAGATAGGCATAGGCCCTCACGGCTTCGGGGGATCGACTACAGCCCTAGACCTGCACATAGAGTATGCCCATAGGCATCCAGCAACCTATGCCATAGCGGTGGTAACGAGCTGCTGGGCTACAAGGAGGGCTAGCGGCGTCTTTAGGCCTGACGGATCCTGGGAGATAACCTCACACAAGAACTTACCCCCGATTCCCGAGGAATAATCCTAGACCCTGGATCCCTGGGTGGTGTAGCCGTGTCCGAGCTAAGAGAGTTCCATCTCCGGACCCCTCTAAGCGAGGAGGATGTTAGAAGGCTCAAGGTAGGCGATGTAGTCTACTTGTCTGGCATCATAGTCTCAGCCAGGGACTCAGCCCACAAGAAGGTGCTAGAACTCATAGAGAAGGGAGAGAAGCTGCCAATAGACTTGAAGGGCCTAGCACTATACCATGTCGGGCCAGTGGTACGTAGGAGGCCCGACGGCTCATGGGAGGTCGTGGCGGCGGGCCCGACCACGAGTGCCAGGATGGAGTCAGTAGAGTATGATTTTATAGAGAAGACGGGAATCAGGATGATTATAGGCAAGGGCGGCATGGGGGCTAGGACAGCAGAGGCATGTAAAAGGTTTGGCGCAGTCTATGCAGTGTTCACGGGTGGTGCAGCAGTATTAGCAGCTCAAGCCATAAAGAGAGTTGTCGACGTCTACTGGCTCGACGAGCTAGGAATGGCCGAGGCTATGTGGGTCTTCGAGGTAGAAGAGTTCGGGCCCCTAGTGGTCACGATAGACTCTGAGGGTAGGAACTTCTACCAAGAGAGGGAGAAGGAGGCTAGGGAAAGGGTAGAGAAGGAGATCTTACCACAACTACTAGGCTTGAAGTCATAGCTCTCTATAGGCTAGGAAATAAAAATCTAATATGTGTGGGGGCTAGGAAGCTTAGAGAATCGATGGAGGTGCCTGCTGTCCATGCCGGACACAATATATCACGACGTAATAGTCATTGGTAGCGGTATTGCAGGGCTGAGAGCAGCCTTAGAGGTCAAGAGGACTGCTGGTGACAAGGTAGATGTGGCAGTTATAAGTAAGGTCCACTTGATGAGGAGTCATAGCGTCTCGGCAGAGGGTGGAACAGCAGCAGTACTCTATCCTGAAGAAGGGGATAGCTTCGCCCTACACGCCTGGGACACGATTAAGGGCAGCGACTTCCTAGCAGACCAGGATTCAGTATGGCTCATGGTAAAGCTAATGCCTGAGGAGGTAAGGCTACTGGAGAGGTGGGGGCTTCCGTGGAGCAGGAGGCCTGACGGCAGACTAGCTCAGAGGCCCTTCGGAGGCCATAGCTTCCCCCGAGCATGCTTTGCAGCCGACAAGACGGGCTTCTATGAGATGCAGACCCTCTATAGCCGCCTAGTAGGCTATGATAACTGGGAACGCTATGACGAGGTCTATGTGACGAGCTTCATAGTCGAGGATGGCCAGTTCAAGGGAGTCACAGCGATAGACATGAAGACCGGAGAATTCCTAGTCTTCAGGGCCAGGGCGGGCATAATAGCAACAGGTGGTGGGGGCAGGCTCTACAAGTTCACCACATACGCCCACACAGCAACAGCCGACGGCCATGGAATGGCGCTTAGAGCAGGTATACCCCTCAAGGACATGGAGTTCGTACAATTCCATCCAACAGGGCTAGTGCCAAGCGGTATACTGATAACAGAGGGTGCTAGGGGTGAGGGCGGCTACCTCAAGAACAAGGATGGAGAAAGATTCATGAAGAAGTACGCGCCGGAGAGAATGGAGCTAGCACCTAGAGACGTCGTCTCTAGGGCTATGATGAGGGAGATCATAGAGGGTAGGGGCTTCACGGACCCGATAAGCGGGCTAAGCTACGTCCACCTAGACTTAACACACCTAGGAGAGGAGAAGATCAATGAGAGGCTACCAGCGGTAAGAGAGATCGCCATAAAGCATGCAGGCATAGACCCGGTGTCAGAGCCTATACCCGTTAGGCCTGCAGCGCACTACACTATGGGCGGTATACACACGGATCTATACTATAGGGTGCTAACGGTTGAGGGCAAGTGGATTAAAGGCCTATGGGCTGTAGGTGAGGCAGCATGCTCTAGCGTTCATGGGGCTAACAGGCTTGGTTCAAATAGTACAGCTGAGTGCCTAACAAGCGGTAGGATCGCTGGTAGGCAGGCAGCACAGTATGTGCTCAAGACGAAGGAGATGGGGATGCCTGATCCCAAGCCGAGCGATGATGCGGTGGCTAGGGAGGAGAAGAGGGTCTTCGACTATATACTGAAACACGAGTCTGGCTCGGCAACAGTCTACGAGATTAGGAGTAAGCTGAGAGAAACCATGGACAAGTATGTCTACGTGTTCCGCGACGAGTCCGGCCTCCAGAAGGCCCTCAAGACCATACTAGAGCTGCGTGAGCAGTATAAGAAGGTCTATCCGAGCGATAAGAGCAGGATCTACAATACTGACTGGACCACAGTGCTCGAGACAGGGAACATGCTGGACACAGCCTACATAATAGTCTACAGTGCTCTGATGAGAACCGAGAGCCGTGGAGCGCACTTCAGAATAGACTACCCGAAGAGAGACGACACTAACTGGCTTAAGCATACACTAGCATACATAAACGCTGACGGCAAGGTAGAGACAACCTACATACCTGTCCGGATAACCACGTGGAAGCCCATAGAACGTAAATACTAGGCCTATTGTTTTAGGCAAGGCAGAGCTACCCGTAGTAATCAAGCCCATGTAAAGGTCTTAGGATGGTGATAGGAATGGCAGAGGAGAAGCGTAAGCCTAGAACCATAACCATAATGCCTGGCCTGATAAAGTCAAGTCTATACCCATGGGTTATCAAGGCGAGGAATAACCCTGAGAGAGTGATGTTCGTACTCCATAGAGTGACGGGCGTTATAATAATACTATACCTTATGGCCCACGTGATTGTGACAAGCCTTTCGCTCAACGAAGCCCTATGGACCCAGACCATGAGCGCCTTCGCTGGCAGCATAGCTAATAAGATCGGGGAATGGATAGTAGCAGGAGCAGTATTCTTCCACGGCCTTAATGGTATTAGGCTGCTCCTAGTAGAGTTCTTCGGGCTAGGCGTAGGGAGGCCAGAGAGGCCTAAGCCACCATACATACCACCTAGCCTTAGGTCAGGCCAGAGGATCGGGATATACATAGTTGCCATCCTAGCCCTCATAGGCTGGATACTATCCGGTATACTGATTTTCACAGATAAGCTGATATTACCATGAAAAGGGGGTGAAGTGCCGTGGTGCGCGCTTCAAGCATAAACATATGGCAGTACATCACAGCTATAATACTGATATTCGTGCTAAGCTTCCATTTGATAGAGAGAGTTCCAGGACTTTCGCCTCTAGGGGCTACTGGCTACGAGGAGAGTGTCGAATATGAGAAGGTCAAGACAGCCTATGAGAGCTATGGGTGGGTCCTAGGCCTACTGCTCATAGTGGCCCTCTTCCACGGGTTCAATGGCCTCCGTGGAATCCTGCTCGAGTGGAGGCAAGGCAGGGGGTGGAGCATCTTTGCCAATGCCTTGTTCTGGATCTTGTTTCTCGGGTTTACAGCCTACGGGCTCGCCACCATAATAGGTCACTTGGCAGGCTAGGATAGGGCCTCCTGGAGGTGAATTGGTGGTGGCTGGCTCCTCGGCTAGGAACCGGAGGAGGATACCTAAGGGCTATGAGAGTCTGCTAGCAGCAACCTTCGAGCCCCCCAAAGAGGTTATCGTCAGGATTAGGAGATATGACCCTGAAAAGGGGAGGGCATACTGGAAGGAGTACAAGGTTCCAGCCCACCGTGGTATGACGGTACTCGATGCCCTCATATGGATCAAGGAGAACGTTGACTCGACGCTATCAATGAGGTATAGTTGCCGTATGGGCGTATGTGGAAGCTGTGGCATGGTGATAAACGGTACACCTGCACTAGCATGCCAGACCCAGATAGCTGCTGTAGCTACCCCCGAGAACCCGGTCATAACGGTGGAGCCCCTCTACAACTTCCCGGTGGTCAGGGACCTCTACACAGACTTCTCCTCGTTCTTCGAGAAACACAAGAGTATAATGCCGTACATAATTAGGAGGGATCCCAAGGAGGTTGATGAGGCTGAGAGAGAGTTCCTAATGTACCCGGACCAGCACGAGGAGATATACGAGTACACGCTCTGCATAATGTGTGGGCTATGCTATGCAGCATGCCCTGTGGCAGCCTCAGACCCCCTATATTTAGGCCCACAAGCGTTAGCCCAGGCCTACAGGTTTATAGCCGATGTGCGTGACGAGGCAGCTGATAAGAGGATACTAGTAGTGGATACCGAGCACGGCTGCCACCGCTGCCACTTCGCGGCCACGTGTAGTGCTGTATGCCCTAAGGAGGTGGATCCTGCAGCAGCTATACAGAGGCTACGCCGAATAGTATTCCTCAGGAGGCTAGGCCTATGGCGTAAGGATAAAGGCTCGCCTGTGGCTGGCCCCCTAGAGAAACCGCTACGGCAGGTGAGGGCGGAGTATCCCAAGCACAACCTCCTGGAGGGCGTAGACCCAGAGGAGCAGGCTAAGGAGCCCGTAAATATAGACTTCAGGGATGAGTGGCTAAGGGAGTAAGCTCTTTTTAGCCCACTATACATCCTAGTAGGCTTCCATCAAGCTTCTCCTCTTTTTCTCCTCAGATAAAGCATGTGCTGCATTGTTATCCCACGTATTGCACATAATGAATAACGTTAGGCAGGATTAAATGGATAAGCGTTTGTAGGAGTGCTAAACCTATTCTATCCCTGGGGTACAAGCCCCTCATCCCATAGGGCGGGGTAGCCCGATGTCATCCGAGAAAATAGACTGGTATAAGATATCGGAAAGGCTCCATAGGTACTATGAGGGCAAGATCGAGGTTATACTCAAGGTTCCCTCAGATAAGCAGCAGCACTTTGCCATATGGTATACTCCTGGCGTTGCTGGCCCCTCGAGGAGGATTGCAGAGGAACCCGACGAGTCCTTCCACCTCACGTGGCGCTGGAACTTCATCGCAGTTGTAAGCGATGGTACGAGGGTCCTAGGCCTAGGCAATATTGGTCCAGAGGGAGCATATCCTGTTATGGAGGGTAAGGCCCTCCTCTTTAAAGCCCTTGGGGGAGTCGACGCAATCCCCTTGGTGCATAGGGCTCGTGATCCAGAAAAATTCCTCGAGCTACTAGAGCTGATCGAGCCAAGCTTTGGCGGTATAAACTTAGAGGACATCGAGAGCCCCAAGTGCTTCTACATCCTAGACGAGGCGCGTAAGAGGCTCAAGATACCCGTATGGCACGATGACCAGCAGGGTACGGCCACCGTGACGCTAGCAGGACTCATAAATGCTGCCAAGCTAGTTGGCAAGAACCTCAAGAAGATGAAGATAGCATTGATAGGTGCTGGGGCAGCCAACATAGCTCTATATAGGCTGCTCAAGGCTTACGGCGTCCCCCCGAAGAACATTGTCGTGGTTGATAGTAAGGGCGTATTACACCCAGACCGTAGTGACATAGACAGGCTAATGGTGAGTAATAAGTGGAAGTACCAGATCGCGATAGAGACTGATGGCGGGTGGAACAGGCTTAGGGGAGGAGGAATACCTGAGGCCATGAAGGGTGCTGACGCCGTCGTGGCGGCTTCGAGGCCAGGCCCAGGCATAATAAAGAAGGAGTGGATTAAGCTCATGGAGAAGGATCCGATAGTTTTCGCTGAGGCAAACCCGGTTCCTGAGATATGGCCGTGGGAGGCCAAGGAGGCTGGGGCTAAGGTTGTTGCAACAGGTAGGAGTGATCTACCAAACCAGGTTAACAACAGCCTGGCATTCCCAGCAGTGTTCAGGGGAGTACTGGATGTCAGAGCCAAGACCATAACAGACACCATGGCTATAGCAGCAGCGGAGGAGCTAGCTAGGTTCGCTGAGGAGAAGGGAATCCACGAGGACTACATACTGCCTAAGATGGAGGAGTGGGAGGTGTACCCGAGAGTAGCTACAGCCACCGCCCTCAAAGCCATAGAGGAGGGCCTCGCAAGAGTCAAGATGAGCCGTGAAGAGATCTACGAGAGAGCTTATAACATCATAAAAACAACTAGGGAGAAGCTAAGAATACTCTTCGAGCATGGCCTTATAAAACCATTACCCGAGGATGTAGAGAAGCTAATAGCTAAGCCACCTGTACAGTCGAATGAGTAGAGAGGAGTAGAGTCATGGCGGAGATGAGCGTGGTCGTCAGACCCCCTACAAGCGATGAAGAGCTAGAACAAGTAGCGAAGCTACTGGTAAGATTCTACCAAGTTAACGAGGAGTTTGACCCCCTCTACGCCATGGTGGAGAATCCCCGAGAGAAGGCACTAGAACTAGTCAAGAAATATAATAATGATCCCAGGTCCGTGCTACTAGTCGCTCTCTACGAGGGCTTCGTGGTAGGCTTCATACATGGGGAGGTAAGAGAGAATCCAATGCTAAGAGCTAACCCCCTTGGAGTACTCATGGAGCTATACGTGCACCCATCCTACCGTAGGAGAGGTATAGCGCGTAGGCTAATAGAGGAGGCCTCAAAAGTCCTAAGAGAGAAGGGCGCGGTAGCCATAGCAGCCGAGTTCCCCTATCTAAACGAGATAGCTGTTTCATTCTACAAGAAGCTGGGCTTCAGGCCCCTAACGTCAGTATACATAAAGGAGATAGAGGGGGTAGAGTAAGAGTGTCCCGTAGGGAGCTAGAGGACATGATTATACGTAGAGCCGAGGAGAAGGATGTAGACGCCCTAGTGGACTTCATAGTAAGGCTCAAGCAAGTGAACGAGGAGCTGGACCCCACATATATCGTGAGAGACGATGTAGAAGAAGTTGCTAGAAGGTACATAAAAGAGAGCCTGGGCAGGGACGACGTAATAATCCTAGTAGCAGAGCATAACGGCAGGCCTATAGCCATGGTTCGTGCCGAGCTTAGGGAGAGGCTCTTCTACGAGCCTAGGAGAGAGGCGCTAATAACGGATCTCTATGTACATCCCTCCTACCGTAGGAGAGGTATTGGTGAAAAGCTGGTAAGAAGCCTAGAGTCCATATTAGTAGATAAAGGTATTAGGCTGCTAGCAGCAGAATACCCGCCAGGCAATACCATAGCCTCAAGGTTCTTCGAGAAAGAGGGCTTCAAGAAGCTGCTCGTAAGAGTCTATAGGAGGCTAAGCTAGGGATTAAGTCCTCCAAACCCTTGGAGTCTTAGTAGCCCCAGCTTTTTTCCTCTTCAGACTCTTCTCCGAGAGCGGTATGGTCGCTACCCGGGAGAGCCCCTAGCTTCTCCATGCTAGCTCTTAGCGTAAACTCATTATTCCCTCGTAGGCTCTTAGAGGAGGACTAGGGTGCATCCCTTGGTGCTAGGATTCTCCAACTATATATCGTCCATAGAGATGAGGATTATTGATAGGAACTCTGCCGGCCTAGGAGTCTCAAGCCTAATGCTCATGGAGAATGCTGGTAGGAGTGTAGCGGATCTCGTCGAGAAGGTTCTCGGGGATGTAAAGGGTAAGGACATAGTTGTCTTCGCTGGTGCTGGCGGTAATGCTGGCGATGGCCTTACGGCTGCAAGGCACCTTGCCAGTAGGGGTGCCCGGGTTCGCGTCTATCTTCTCACGAAGCCTAGCGAGTTAAGGGGAGAGGAGACCGTGATAGAGTACCAGGCAGTTGAGCACATGGATTTAAGTATAGAGATTATACAGGTGAGGGAGGAGAAGGATATTCCTGACAGTATTAGAGCTGATGCAGTGATCGATGCACTACTAGGCATAGGGGTTAAGGGTAGAGTCCGCAGCCTATACGCTAAAGCCATCGAGGCGATAAACTCCTCGCAGGGAGTCAAGGTGGCAGTAGATGTACCCTCCGGCTTAGACCCTGACACGGGGAAGGAGCTAGGCCCGGTGGTGAGAGCAGACTATACGGTCACCTTCCATAAGCCGAAGAAGGGGCTCATAGGAAGGGAGGAGTATACTGGTAGGCTAGTCGTAGCAAGCATAGGCATACCTAGGGAGGCCGAGATATATGTGGGGCCAGGCGACCTAGAGTTTAGGCTGACGCGAAGAGACTGGAGGAGCCATAAGGGCTCAAACGGCAGGGTCCTTGTAATCGGGGGCTCCGAGGATTATACTGGAGCACCCGCCCTAGCAGCTCAGGCAGCATACTATGCTGGTGTAGACCTGGTGGTTATTGCGGCGCCGAGGAGGGCCGCGGATATCATAGCATCCTTCACCCCTACTATGATAGCTGTTAGGCTCGAAGGCCACGACAACCTCCATCCAGACCACTTGAGTAAGCTTAGAAGCCTAATGGAGAAAGCTGATGCAATCGCACTAGGAATGGGGCTGGGCCTCTCAAAGGAGACAGGGGAGGCCGTGAGAGCAGTGGTTGAGGAGGCTATTAGGATGGGCAAGAAGCTAGTGGTGGATGCTGACGGCCTCAAGCATCTAGCTGGGCACGAGAGGCTACTCTCGAGAAGCATGATCCTAACACCTCATGCAGGCGAGCTGAGGATTTTATTCGGCGTCGAGCCCCCGCCACCAGAGAGAGTGATCGAGAGAGCTAGGCTTGTGGAGGAGCTAGCTAGGAGACATGGCAATGTGACAATCCTCTTCAAGGGTCCCGTGGATGTAATATCCGATGGAGAGACCACGAGGCTGAACAAGACGGGCTCACCCTTAATGGCTGTGGGAGGTACAGGGGATCTATTAGCGGGTCTAGCAGCTGCATTCCTAGCCCAGGGCCTAGAGCCTGTGCACGCAGCAAGCCTAGCAGCCTTCGTAAATGGTGTCGCCGGCGGCCTCGCGTACAGGGAGTATGGGGACCATGCTTCAACAGTAGAGATACTAGCCAAGATACCTGAGGTATTCAGAAACCCTATGGAGGCTTTCAAGAAGAGCCTAGTATACTCTAGGCTCCCACTGGAAAGAATAGGATAACCCCCTTTACCCCCAAAGAGACTGCATAGGTTATACGGGTACCCTAGTGAGCCTAGCCCCTCAAACATTCGAGAGGCTACGGCCACCCCTAAGAATAGTGTTGCCCTCAGGGCAGAAGATACTAGTATGCAAGGCCGGGCCGGAGGATAGGGATAAGCTAAGAGCCTTCTACGAGTCACTAACCCCTGAGACCATCTATTCCAGATTTCTTCACATAGTCAAGGACTTCACAAGGTACGTGGAGTTGGTACTAGGCCCCCTCAACAAGTACGGCGTAGTCCTATTAGCCTATGACGAGAAGAAGGGCTTAGAGAAGCCGGTAGCAGTAGCGGAAGTTTTCTCTAAGGAGGGTATCGTTGGAGAGGTTGCTGTAACAGTCCACGAGGAGTATAGGGGGAGGGGTATAGGGACAATACTAGTCATACTAGCAGTACTCGAAGCCTACCACAATGGTATTAGGAGGATAGAAGCCTATGTCCTAGCAGACAACATTGCAGCCTTAAGAATAGCTAGGAAGATGGGGATGAAGCTAGCCTATACGGGTAGTGGGGTATATCACGCCATAGTGGAGATAGAGGAGGCCGCTCCTAAGGCGCTACAACTCCTTACGAGCTTCAAGATAGAAAAGATAACCTAGCCCATAGTATCCCCCTAGAGGCGAGGCATAGTGGCAGCCTAGTATAAAGGGCGTGCATAGCTTATAAGGACACAGGTACAGAGACCATAGAGAGACTACTTTCGCATAGATAAACCACTAGGGTTTTTGGCTTCGAGGGGCTAGGAGAAGACTGGAAGAGTATTAGAGCCCACTATATCTTTGCCTCTAAACCAGTATGTTTTATAACCAGTTCTTGTCCTAGGGAGGGCTATCCTGGGTGTCATAGTTGAGAGTCAAGCATGTAGAAGAGATCCTCAAGATTATGAGGAATCCCGAGCAAGTACGCAATATCGGTATAGTAGCCCATGTCGATCACGGTAAGACGACTACTACTGACTCCCTATTAGCAGCAGCTGGTATTATATCCGAGCGTGTAGCTGGAGAAGCACTAGCAATGGACTATCTGGCTGTTGAGCAGCAACGTGGTATAACGGTGAAATCGGCTAATATAAGCCTCTACCACGAATACCATGGAAGACCCTACGTCATCAACCTAGTCGATACACCTGGCCACGTAGACTTCTCTGGCAAGGTTACTCGAAGCCTTAGAATGATAGACGGGAGCATCGTGGTCGTGGACGCCGTGGAGGGGGTGATGCCCCAGACAGAGACTGTACTACGCCAAAGCCTTGAAGAGAGGGTGAGACCCCTACTCTTCATAAACAAGGTTGATAGGCTCATTAAGGAGCTGAAGTATACGCCTCAGCAGATCCAGCGCAGGTTTATAGAGATAATAAAGGAGGTTAACGAGCTAATAGCACTCTACGCTGAGCCGGAGTTCAAGAAGAAATGGCTACTAGACATAACCCAGGGCATGGTTGCTTTCGGTAGTGCTAGGGACAAGTGGGGCATAAGCATACCAATGGCCCAGAAGAAGGGCATAAAGTTTAGCGACATAATAGAGGCCTATAAGCGTGGCAAGGAGGCTGTAGAGGAGTTCGCTACAAAGGTAGCACCACTCCACGAGACCCTACTAGACATGGTTGTCAAGTTTATACCGAACCCTCTCGAGGCACAAGCATACCGTATCCAAAAGATATGGAAGGGCGACGTAAACAGCGACATAGGCAGGGCGATGGCTAAAGCGGATCCGGATGGCCCACTAGTCTTCGCTATAGCGGATATGAGGCTAGACCCGAGGATCAGGAGGTTGGTGGCGACAGGCAGGATATTTAGTGGCACCCTGAGGGCTGGCGAGGAGGTATACTTGCTCAATGCTAGAAGGAGTAGTAGGGTGCTACAAGTAAGCATTTACATGGGCCCCGACAGAGAGGTTGTCGACGAAATACCTGCAGGGAACATAGCAGCAGCACTAGGCCTTGAGGATGCTAGAGCGGGCGAGACAGCGGTAGCTGTGGAGTACAAGGATAAGATGGCACCCTTCGAGAAGCTCCACTATGTCAGCGAGCCGGTAGTCACCGTGGCTATAGAGCCCAAGGATCCGAGAGAGCTACCAAAGCTCATAGACGCTTTACACAAGCTCAGCATAGAAGACCCCAACATACTCGTAAAGATAAACGAGGAGACCGGGGAATACCTGCTAAGCGGTATGGGGCCACTACACATAGAGATAGCCCTATGGTGGCTAAAGGAGAACTTCGGCCTAGAAGTCAAGACCTCTCCACCCATAGTAGTATACCGTGAGACCGTGAGATCCCGGAGCCAGATATTCGAGGGCAAGAGCCCCAACAAGCATAACAAGCTATACATAAGCGTTGAGCCGCTGAACGAGGAGACTCTTCAACTCCTTCAGGAGGGCACTGTAACGGAGGACATGGATCCCTACCAGAGAGCTAAGATACTAAGAGATAAGGCTGGATGGGACTACGACGAGGCTAAGAGGATCTGGGCTATAGACGAGAACCTAAACATATTTGTTGATAGGACAACAGGTGTTCAGCACCTAAGAGAGGTCAAGGACACCATAATCCAAGGCTTCAGGTTAGCTATGAGGGAAGGCCCGCTAGCCAAGGAGCCTGTGAGGGGAATCAAGGTAGTACTACACGATGCTGTGATACACGAAGACCCAGCGCACCGCGGGCCAGCCCAAATATTCCCAGCAGTAAGGAACGCTATCTATGCTGGAATACTTACCTCCAAGCCTACGCTATTAGAGCCTATACAGAAGCTGGACATAAGGGTTCCTCAAGAATACGTTAGTAACATCATAGCAGTGATCAGCAGGAAGAGAGGCAGGATCATGGATATGAGGGAGTATGGTCTAATGATGAGGATCCTGGCAGAGATACCGGTGGCAGAGAGCTTCGACCTGGCGGCAGAGCTTCGTGGAGCAAGCAGTGGCAGGGCCTTCTGGGGTACAGAGTTTAGCCGCTGGGCCCCAGTACCAGATAATATGCTACCAGACTTGATAAGGAAGATTAGGGAGAGGAAGGGCTTACCACCAGAACCCCCAAAGCCCGAGGACTTCATCACACCATACTAGGCTCTATAGAAGCTCTTTTAGCAATCTTCCTACAGCCATCCCAACCTCCCTAACCCCTAGTCTTCTCAGCGTAGCCCATACTGTAGCCGTATTACTCGAGAACACTGGGAGGCCCAGATCCTTCTCAAGAGCGTCAATAACCTCTATGGTTCTCAAGTTAGTGCAGCTTATAAAGACGGCGTCTAGATCTCTCCTAACCTCCCTAGCTAGCCTATAAACCTGGTAGGGCTCGAGCTTGCCTATCTCAATATTAGCCTTAATCCTAAAGGATCTTAGCTCCTCAACCTGGACTCCATGATGCTCTAGGAACTTTATTTCTCTTTCATTAACCTCGTCGATATATGGCGTGACTAGAGCTATCCTCTTCGCTCTAAGCGCCCTAAGAGCCTCTATAACAGCAGTTGCCGTTGGTAGCACAGGCTTACCGGAAGCCTTTGAGAGCCTACGTGCAATCTCCTCGTCATGGCCAGGGCCTTTGACGAGGCTGCCTGTAGTACAGCCATAGACTATTATATCTACGTCGGCTGTCGCGAGTAGTTCAGCGGCTTCGACAGCTTTCTCCTCCATCCTGATAAGCTCCTCGCTAGTGACCTCTCTTAGGGGTACTCGGGTAGTATGTACACTCACCCCGACAGGCATTAAGGAGTAGAATTCGGGCTCCATCGTCGTATTAGAGGAGGGTATTATTAGGCCTACGCGCCCCCTCCAGCCATACATAGCTATTCAGGCCTCCCAAAGCCCATGGTTGTAGGAGAGTTTAATAAGTTTAGCTCTTTCTAGTGGGAAAAGTTTTTATTCAAGCCTCTAGGATTTTAAAACCTAGTGCCTCAAAGGGAAGAGGACGAGATCTTGCATAGTTCTCTAAGAGGGTTATCTCGGACAGCTGCCATAGTAACAGCCATTGTTATTATCGTGGTTGTAGTTGCTGCCATCGCAGTATATCTTTATGCTACGCCGCCTAGGCCTTCGCCCGCACCCTCGCCTACGGCCTCAGCTCCATCACCCACGACCTCGGCACCAGCTGCAGCTTCTCCAGCCAAGGTCACTGAGATCAAGGTGGGTGTTATCCTGCCTTTGAGCGGTAGGCTCGCTGAAACTGGTGCTGACCTCAAGCACGGTATAGAGTTTGCCGTCAAGCAGATCAACTCCATGGGTGGCGTGAAGAACTGTGGTGGTGCCAAGATAGTAGTGGTCTATGGTGATAGCGCTGGTAAGCCTGAGACTGGTGCAGCGGAGGCTGAGAGGCTTATAACCCAGGAGCATGTCGTAGCGCTAGTAGGCGCGTACCAGAGTGCTGTCACTAAGACGGCTAGCGAGGTCGCTGAGAGATACCACGTACCCTTCGTCAACCCTGACTCTACATCACCCGCCTTGACCGAGAGGGGCTATAAGTGGTTCTTTAGAGTAACACCACACGACGGTATGTTTGCTAAGCAACAAGTCGAGTTCATTAAGTGGCTCAATGAGAAGTATAAGCTCAACCTAAAGACCTATGCTATCATACACGAGGATACCGAGTGGGGTACAAAGGTGGCCGAGGCATGGAAGAAGTACTTTAATGAGGCAGGCTTCAAGCTGGTAAAGGAGATAAGCTACCACGCAGCCACAGTGACGAGCCTAGACTCGGAGGTTAAGGCCCTAAAGGCTGCCAACCCTGATATCCTCCTAGTTGCATCCTATGTACAGGATGCTATTCTGCTAGTCCAGGCTATGAAAGCCAACAACTTCGCGCCCAAGGTGGTATTAGCGCAGGATGCTGGCTTCATAACCCCGAGCTACGTGAAACAGGTAGGCAAGGATGGCTGGTACATATTCTCCAGGGAGGTCTTCAACTGGGACTTGTTTGAGAAGATACCGAGGCTGAAAAAGGTTAACGAGGAGTATAAGAAGGAGTATGGCGTCGACTTGAACGGCAACTCAGCTAGAGACTACACTGGTATGTGGGTACTATACTATGCCCTCGAAGAGGCGTGCAAGAAAGCTAGTCCAGCATATCTAGAGGAGTTCCGTAAGGCGCTGCGCGATGCACTAGCAAACCTCAATATACCAGGAGATAAGCTGATAATGCCCTGGAAGGGTGTTAAGTTCGACGAGAAGGGCCAGAATATCCTAGGCCAGGGCATTATAGTACAAATGCTTGAGGACGGTAAGTACCATACAGTTTACCCGCCGGAGTATGCGACTACAGAGCCCAAGGTACCGTTCCCACCCTGGACCGAGAGGGGAGGATAGAGAATACTCCCTGCCTAAGCCCATCTACCTCTTTTTACTGTTTTTCCCGGCTTCTTGTATCCTCTGAGTTCGTTTTACCCAGAGCATGCTTATGGCTAGGAGGGATGAGGGGTCTCTGGCTAGAGAATCTTGGAGGTAGGATAGAGGAGAAGTATAGGTTACTGGAGGGTTGGTGGCCATATGGGTATATTCGGGGTGGGATGGGGAGATATCATCGCTGCGGCCGTTGATGGCGTATTGATAGGTAGCGTCTATGGGCTTATAGGTGTTGGCTTGGCATTGATCTGGGGCGTTATGGAGGTAATAAACTTTGCCCATGGAGACTACATGATGCTCGGCGCCCTGACAACATACTTTCTCTTCACGCTTGCAGGTATTGACCCCTTAGTTTCAGCTCCACTCTCCTTCGCCATTGTCTTTCTCCTCGGCGTATTAACGCAAAGAGCTGCTATCAATAGGATCCTAGATGCTCCGCTCCTCACCCAGATAGCTGTCACCTTCGCAATATTATTAATCATAAGATACGGTGTTGAGGCCCTTTTAGGCCCCTATACTAGGCGTATCGTATCGTGGTATGCTAACATCTACTACTATCTAGGCCCTGTAGTGATCCCTCTTCCCAAGCTCATAAGCTTCATAGTATCCATCATTGTTGCTATAGGCCTCTACGTATTCCTTTTCAAGACACGTACTGGCATAGCGTTAAGGGCTACCTCGCAGAATAGAATTGTAGCCCAGCTAATGGGGATAAACGTTTACAGGATGTACGAGATAGCCTTCGGGATAGGTGTAGGCGTGGCAGCACTAGCTGGCTCTCTCTTAGCCCTCTTTTACCCCATATTCCCTGAGATGGGTGCCTTCTTCGCTCTAATAGCATTCATAGTTGTGGTGCTAGGAGGATTCGGTAGCGTGTTTGGAGCCTACGTAGGTGGTATCATAGTGGGGCTCACTGAGACCCTTAGCGCTTTATTCATAGAGCCTGCATTGAAGGATGTGGTAGCCTTCATGCTATTTATAATAATTATCCTGGTTAAGCCCACCGGGCTCTTCGGCAAGAAGGTGTAAGCCTAGAGGGTGTTGGCCTTGTCTAGCCAGTTGGCCTTGAGCCTAATAGCTGAGGCGAGAAGGCCCGTCACGATAGTAGCCTCGCTTCTGCTTGTAGCCGCCCCCCTTATCTTCATGTGGCTTGACATGCCCTTCTACGCTAACATGTTATTCCTATCACTAATGTACGGTATAGCTGCCTTAGCCTGGAATCTCATGGAGGGCTATACCGGCTTCTTCAGCTTAGGCCATGCAGTATTCTTTGGCGTTGGCGCCTATACAACTATGGTGTTAGCAGTAAAGTATGGAGTAACCCCGTGGATAGGTATATGGGTTGGAGGTGTAATAGCGTCTATAGTTGGCTTCCTCCTAGGCTTCCCCCTTTTCAGGCTCCGTAGCCACTGGTTTACACTAGCAACTATAGCTCTGGGAGAGATATTCAAGCTTCTTTTTGCCCACTGGGACTACGTGGGTGGCTCAGCAGGGCTACAAGCGCCCATAGTAGGGCCTAACGAGAAGCTCTACTACATTCAGTACGCTGGTCCTTACATCTACGTCTACATAGCGCTACTAGTGCTTCTTGTAGAGCTTATTGTCCTCTACCTTGTGGTGAATAGTAGGATAGGCTACTACCTTCAGACCATTAGGGAGGATGAGCTTGTAGCAGAGACCCTGGGAATAGATACTTTCAAGTACAAAATGATATCCATGGTGCTCAGCAGCTTCTTTACAGGCCTCGCAGGTTCCTTATATGCTATAAGATTCCGCTTCGTAGACCCATTCGCAGTATTTGATCTAATAACGATCTCAACCTATATAAGCGTGGCAGGCATTGTCGGAGGAATATATAGTTTCATAGGCCCCTTGGTAGGCTCCTTCATCTTCGTACCAGCAGCAGAATATGTTAGAGCTACTATTGTTAGTGCATTCCCACGCTACTTTGGCCTCCACGTAGTCGTAGTCGGGCTCATACTCCTCTTCATATCCCTCTTTGTCCCAGAAGGCGTAATGGGCTATGCTAAGAGGAGGCTTGGGAGGGTAGCAGCCTAATGGGCTCGAGTAAGCCTCTCCTAATAGTAGATAAGGTTGTAAAGAGGTTCGGCGGGCTAGTAGCGCTAAGAGGTGTTAGCATCACGGTCAGTGAAGGCGAGCGGGTGGGCCTTATAGGCCCCAATGGTGCCGGGAAGACAACGTTGTTCAATGTTATAACTGGCGTCTACAGGCCCGAGGAGGGCAGGATCATATTCGATGGCAGGGATATAACGGGCTGGCCCCCACACAGGATAACGAGGCTTGGCGTGGCAAGAACGTTTCAGATCGTAAGGCCCTTAGCTAACATGACCGTGCTTGATAATGTTGTTGTCGGCTCTCTCCTAAGGAGCACTGATATAGAGGAAGCCCGTAGGAGGGCCCTAGAGATCCTAGAGCTTGTAGGCCTTTACGATAAGAGGGCTATGCTTGCCAAGGACCTTAACCTTGTCGAGAAGAAGAGGCTGGAAGTCGCAAGGGCTCTCGCAACTCAGCCTAGGCTCCTTCTTCTTGACGAGATAGCTGCTGGGCTCCGGCCTAACGAGATCGACGAGCTAGTCAATATGCTAATAGAGATCAATAAGAAGGGTGTAGCGATGATAATGGTTGAACATGTCATGAGGGCTGTAATGAACTTCGCTGAGAGGGTAGTGGTGCTACACTATGGAAAGAAAATAGCTGAGGGTAGCCCAGAGGAGGTTGCAAGCAACCCTCAAGTGATAGAGGCTTACCTAGGTGTGGAGGCTTAAGGGAGCCTTGAAGGCTAGACCACTCTTAGAAGTAGAAGGAATAGATGTGTTCTATGGCGAGTTCCAAGCATTATTCGGGGTAAGCCTCAAGGTCTACGAGGGCGAGGTCGTAGCCTTAATTGGGGCCAACGGGGCCGGCAAGACAACAACGCTTAGGGCTATATCAGGCCTCTTAATCCCCCGTCATGGGAGGATACTATGGATGGGGAGGGATATAACTAGGATGCCAGCCTACAAGAGGGTAGAGGAGGGCATAGTCCATGTACCAGAGGGCCGTGGAATCTTCCCTTATCTGTCAGTCTACGAGAACCTCGTAGTAGCGGCATACTCTAAGAGGGCTAGGGAGAAGTTCGAGGAGAGCCTAGAAATGGTCTACAATTTATTTCCAGTGCTCAAGGAGAGGAGAAGCCAGCTAGCAGGCACACTTAGCGGTGGTGAGCAGCAGATGCTTGCTATCGCACGCGCCCTCGTTCAAAGGCCTAGGCTGCTAATGATGGATGAGCCTAGCTTAGGCTTAGCACCCAAGCTGGCTAGGGAGGTCATTATGCTAGCCAAAAGGTTGCGCGATGAGTACAAGATAACTGTTTTACTCGTGGAGCAGAATGTTAGGCTCTCGCTAAAGGTCTCAGACCGAGCGTACGTATTGGAGACCGGGAGGATCGTCAAGGAGGGTCCTAGCTCCGAGCTAGAGAGGGACCCGATGATAAGGAAGGCGTACCTCGGCTTATGAGGGTACAGGGTGCGTATCATGAGGAGGATAGGAGTAGACATAGGTGGTACCTTCACAGACTTGGTAGCCTTCGACGACGAGACGGGAGAGATCCAGCACATAAAGGTGTTGACGACACCGAGGGAGCCGTGGAGGGGCTTTATGGAGTCATTAGCGCAGCTTGGGTGGGATCTAAGTGAGGTACAGACTATAATACATGCGTCTACTCTGGGCACAAACTTGTTCCTAGGACAAGTGGGGCTTGAGCCCCCCAAGGTGCTACTACTAACCAACATGGGTTTTAGGGATGTACTGGAGATTGGCCGGCAGAATAGATCTGAGCTCTACAATCTCTTCTTCACCAGGCCTAAGCCGCTAGTACCCCGCTCTAGGAGGATAGGGGTTAGGGGTAGGATAGGTCCACGGGGAGAAGTCATAGAGCCGCTCGACGAGGATGCTGTGCGTAGGATAGCTAGAGAGTGGTGTGGTAGGGTAGACGTCTTCGTAGTCTCATTCCTCCATAGCTACGCAAATCCTTCCCACGAGCTAAGAGCAAAAGAGCTTATATTGGAGGAGTGTAGTAGTGCCGAGGTCATAACTAGCTACGAGGTCGACCCCCAGCCAAAAGAATATGAGAGGACGAGTACAGCAGTCGTAAATGCTGTACTTAAGCCAATGCTTTCAAGATACCTCTCGAAGGTAGTGAGCCAGTTGGATAGAGCAGGCTTCAAGGGCAAGCTCCTGGTGATGCAGAGTAGTGGTGGCGTAGCCGACGTAAAGCATGCTGTCGAGAGGCCAGCAGCCTTCATCGAGAGCGGGCCAGCGGCCGGGGCTATAGCTACAGCATACTTCTCTAGGATCATAGGTACAGAGTACGCCATAGGCTTCGACATGGGGGGTACAACAGCAAAAGCGTCATCGATAATCCATGGAGAGCCCTTAGTGGTCTCCGAGTACGAGGTTGGAGGCAAGGTGCACATGGGGAGACTGCTCCGTGGCTCAGGCTACCCTGTGAGATACCCCTACATAGACCTGGCAGAGGTTAGTGCAGGTGGAGGCACCATAGCATGGATAGACCAGGGTGGCGCCCTGAGAGTCGGCCCCCTTAGTGCTGGTGCTGATCCAGGCCCAGCATGCTATGGTAAGGGGGGCACGGAGCCTACGATAACAGACGCTAACTACGTACTAGGAAGGCTCCCTGATAAGCTAGCTGGCGGCAGGATTACGCTAAGGAGGGATCTAGCCGAGAAGGCTGTAGGCAGGATAGCCGAGAGGATGGGCTACACCGTGACAGAGGCGGCAAGATCAATCATAAGGATAGCCAACACGATAATGGCTAGGGCTCTTAGACTGGTCACGGTCGAGAGAGGCTATGACCCTAGAAGCTTCACCCTATACGCATTCGGGGGGGCTGGCCCCCTCCACGCAGCGGCTCTTGGGCTAGAGCTAGGTGTGGCCGAGATAATCGTACCTCCCTTACCTGGTGTATTCTCTGCATTAGGCCTCCTCGTTACAGACTATCGACACGACTACCATAGAGCAGTGGTCAGGAGGGCCGATGAGATAGAAGAGGTCTGGCTTGAGAGAATATTTGACGAGATGTCCTCCAAGGCCGTCAAGACCTTGCTCGAGGAGGGTGTTACCAAGGAGAATATCAAGCTAGCGAGATTCCTGGATATGAGGTACTGGGGCCAGGCTTACGAGCTAACAGTCCCCTATAACGGGGATCTAGCAGAAGCCATAGAGTCGTTCCATAGGATGCATAGGGATAGATATGGCTACGATCTGAGGGACACTCCTGTAGTAGTCGTTAACGCTAGGCTGGTGAGCTATGGTATAGTCTCGAAGCCTAAGCTGCCTAGAGGTAAGCTAGAAGTCTACAAGCCCAGCCCTAGCTATGAGAAGAAAGTATACTTCGAGGAGACAGAGTGGGTTAGTACGCCAGTCTACAAGAGGAGTGAGCTTCGGCCTGGCGCGGAGTTCGAGGGACCAGCCCTCGTAGAGGCCGATGAGAGCACCATCCTGGTTCCCCCAGGCTTTGTAGCCTACGTAGACGAGTACTACGCGATACACCTTAGAAGGATCTAGGAGGAGGAAGGATCATGGTTGACCCGGTCACTGTTGAGGTCATAAGGCATGCAGCTATATTTGCAGCTGAGGAGATGGGTGTAGTACTAAGGAATGCAGCGTTTAGCCCAAACATAAAGGATAGGCTGGACCACTCTTGTGCAATATTAACGCCGGAGGGCGATCTAGTAGCACAGGCTGAGCACATACCAGTACATCTTGGCAGCATGCCGGTTGGAGTAAAGAACATGGTTAGCTATTTGGAGCGTGAGGGCATAGAGATTAGGCCTGGAGATGTTTTCCTCTCGAACGATCCCTACATCACTGGGACCCATCTCAACGACCTAATGCTGTTAAAGCCTGTCTTCGTAGGCGAAACACTAGTAGCCTTCGTAGCTAACAAGGCACACCACGTAGATGTGGGTGGAAGCGCTCCTGGCAGCATGGGTGTAGAGGCTAGGTCCCTTATAGAGGAGGGGTTAGTGATACCCCCCGTGAGGATTGCATCCCAGGGCAGGCTTAGAAGCGACCTACTAAAGCTGCTAGAGGCCAACGTGAGGACTCCAAGGTATTTCAGGGGCGACCTACTAGCCCAGATAGCAGCCCTCAACGTCGGAGAGAGGAGGATTAGGGAGCTAGTCTCAAAGTATGGTACCACAGCAGTCCTCGATGCATGGAGCGAGATACTAGCCTATACAGAGAGGTATACTAGGTCAGTGATTAGGGAGCTGGTCGAGAAGCACGGTGAGGGGGAATATACGGCCGAGGACTACATGGAGATGCCTAGCGACGAGCTAGTAAGGATAAAGACAACTTTGTCAATAAAGGCTGATAGCATTAGGGTGGACTTTACTGGCACCAGCCGCCAGGTCAATATACCTATAAATGCTGTCTACGGAGTCACAGTAGCAGCTACGACCTTCGCCCTCAAATCCGTCATAGACCCTGAGATGCCGATGAACCAGGGCTTCTATAGGGTAGTGGATATCAAGGCTCCTTCAGGCACCCTTGTCAACCCAGTACCACCAGCACCCGTAGGGGGAGGTAATGTTGAGACCTCCCAGAGGATAGCGGACGTTGTCCTCAAGGCGCTTGCTCAAGCCTTTCCAGGGAGAGTTCCAGCAGCAAGCTGCGGCACCATGACAAACCTACTCTTAGGCGGTAGTAGGTGGGCCTTCTACGAGACAATAGCATGTGGGAGCGGGGCTAGGCCATGCTGTGATGGAGTCGACGGAGTACACACCAATATGACCAACACCCTCAATACTCCTATAGAATCTGCCGAGCAGGAGTACCCACTCCTCTTCGTAGCATACGAGCTTAGACCCGATAGTGGAGGGCCCGGGGAATATAGGGGTGGGCTAGGAGTGATAAGAGCTATCCGGGTTCTTGAGGATAATGTAGTAGCCACCGTGTTCTCCGAGAGGGCTAGGCTTAGGCCATGGGGGCTAGCAGGCGGTAAGCCTGGCGAGCCCAGCAACCACTACGTCGTTAAAGCAGATGGTAGCATAGTGAAGCTCGGCTCGAAGGCCACCATAATTCTCGGCAAGGGCGATACGATATACATTAACACTCCTGGCGGCGGCGGCTATGGAGACCCGTGTAGGAGGCCTAGAGAGCTAGTCGAGAGAGACTTAGAGGATGGCAAGATAAGCCTTGATCACGCTAAGCAGTACTACTGCTACGGTTAGCCTCAAGACCCCCTACCACCCCCTAGTACCAGACTGGTGGCTAGACGCCTTGAGCAGCCTAGAGGACCTAGGCAGGCTCGTGGCCACAGACCTAGAGGACGGGATCAGGCTGCTTAGGATAGAAAGGCCTAGGAAGCTTAATGCTCTTAACAGTTATCTCTGGGGAAGGCTTATAGAGGAGCTCGAGAAGGCATGTAGGGATAAGAATGTCAAGGCTATAGTACTAGCTGGAACCAGTAAGGCCTTCTCGGTCGGCGATGACATCTACGAGATGTATGAGCTAGCTGATAGGCTTGATGCTAGAAGGTTTTTCGAGCTAGTTGGACAAGCCGTTGGGAAGCTCATAGAGTGTCCAAAGCTAGTAATCGCGGCTGTCGAGGGCTATGCTTATGGAGGAGGATTCGAGATACTACTAGCATGCGATATCGTAGTCTCCTCAAAGAGTGCTAGGTTCTCGGCTCCCGAAGCAAGGCTAGGCCTCTACCCCCCGCTACTCTCAACCCTCGGGGTTCTTGTACTAGGGCTACGAAGAGCTAAGAGCTTAGCAGTATCAGCTGTAAGCCTCTCAGCCGAGGAGGCTAGAAGCATGGGTATTGTAGACATTGTGGTAGGGGATGGAGAGGCCTTGGAGAAGGCCATAGAGATTGCTAGGACTATAACCTCCGAGATACCAGTAGAGGCCATAGAGACCATCAAGCAGGTATCGACCGGTATAGTCAGGAGATTACTAGGAGGGGAGCTAGAGAAAGCCCTTCAGAGGCTAGAGGAGCTAAGCATCTCAGAGAGGGGCAAGGAGTATATGGGTAAGTGGATTGAGGAGCGTAGAAAGAGGCACCGAGAGCAAAACCCGTAGAGGGAGAGCTGAGGAATGTCCAGCCGACCCATCTACAGCTCCACCTACAGGGTATACTGGAGTGAGACAGACGCAGCCCTAATGATGCATTTCTCCAATTTCTTCAGGGTATGCGAGAGAGTAGAGGAGGAGTTCTTCTGGACGCTAGGCCTCCGCTTCGACCCCCATAGCGATATAATATTCCCCCGTGTGCATGCTAGCTGCGACTATCGTAGCCCGCTACATCCGGGGGATGCTTACCGAGTCGACCTCGTAGAGATCCTTGTAGGCAAGTCCAGTATAACCTATAGGTATAGGTTCTACAACGAGTCTAGGGGTGGTAGGCTCGCAGCAGAGTGTACCATAGTGGCGGTAGCTTATGATAGGAGGACTGGTAGGAGCATAGAGGTACCAGGAGAGCTTAGGAAGCTCCTATTGGAGAAAGGCGCTAAGCCCAAGAGCTAGGAGGGTAGGAGCATGGGAGTAATAAATACCTCTATGACTGCCGCTAGGAGGAGTAGGGGGGCAACCACCAGCCCCCATCTCCTGACAGCCATTACTAGCCCTCGACGTAGCCCACCAGCCCTCCTGTAAGCAGGAATATAGCCTCCAAGATAGATGCTATAGGCTATGACGGGTAGCTCTATAAGGCCATGGGGTAGGATATAGGCTAGTAATAGTATGTTTATCGAGGCCATGCTGCCTAGTACAGCAGTATTTGCCCCGAGGATTACTAGGCCTAGGAAGGGTACTAGGCCTACAAGAGACACCAGGAGATTGTTCAGGTAAATGAGAGCCATGGCTGCCAAAGGATTGGTTCTAAGCAGGCTAATAATGTATTCTTTCCCCTTAGCCACGCTATAGAATAACCCTGGCCCCAGTATGACTCCTACGAGGAACCCTGCCAAAGAGGCTATGACAACTAGCCTAAGGTAGAGGGCTAGGAACCTGCTTACGGTATCGCTCAAGAGTCTTCCCGTGAGTCATCTTAGAAAGGGCCAAGGCTAATATAGTAAGCTGCTAGTGCCTCATTCTGGGGTGCTTCTCTAGAATTGGAGGCTAGGAGGCTAAGGCCCCGCTACGAGCTATCTCTTAGGCCTGCGAGGGGATTCAGCCTCCTACAGACAATAAGCACTTATAGCTTTGGCTGGCAGTTTGATGGGAGAAGAGGCTTCATAGAACTCTGCCCAGAGGCGGTAGCAATCCTCTCAGAGGATCAGGGTAGCATCATAGTAAAGGTCTACGCTAGTAGCGGCTCTAGTTGCTGGGAGGAAGAGCTAACAAGGCTCTCTTGGAGGCTTGGCCTAGAAGAAGACCTTGGACCATACCATAGCATTGCGAGAGGAGATCCCCTAGTAGGCTGCATACCCCGTAGCATGCCAGGCCATAGGCTCAGAGCACTTAGTCTATGGTCCTCCTTTCTTACAGCTGTATGCCAGCAGAATGCTAGCTTTAGGCAGGGCTGGAGAATGCTCTATAAGCTTCACCTAGTAGCTGGCGATAGGTATATCCTGGAGACTCCTAGTGGAAGGCTAGTCTTCCTTTCAGAGCCTAGGCCGGGTAGGCTAGACGCGGAGAAGCTGAGGATAGCTGGGCTAGGCTATAGGGCCGGGACAATCATGGAGGGCCTTCGCTTCAAGGTTCACGAGCTAGGTTGTAGCGAGGCTGAGAGGCTTAGAGAAATAAGGGGTGTAGGAGACTATACCTATAATCTCGTCAAGCTGCTAGCCTGTAGGGACTATAATTCTCTACCCCTGGATAGATGGCTTAGGAAGCTGGCGTCAGAGGCCTACGGGGTCTCCGAGAATGATGCTGGAGATGAGATAAAGTCGAGGTTCCGGGAGTGGAGTGGGCTAGCAGCACTACACGCAACGATAGCATTTGATGCCCAGCCCTTGAGGAGGGCCTTAGAGAGACTCCGTAGGGGTGAAAACTGTCCTGGCCTCGACGAGCCATCCCCTATAACTCTGTGGAGGTACATGAGCCTCAACACAGATTAGCATAATACTGTCTTCATAGCCTTCTCCTCGGGGAGGCTGTAGCCTCAGCCTTGACACCAGCATCGCCTAGGAAGACTAGGATAGACCCAAGGTTATGCGCTATATGCCGTGGTAGGGGCTTCTGCGGGCTAAGCTACTGCCCGCTACTAGCTCAGCGTATGGCTATGGCCAAGCTGAGGAGGGTTTATGGCTCGAGAGAACTCTATGGCTCAAGCCCACCATCAGTCTTTGTGGGCAGAATAGGCTACCCCTACGTCAATGTGGGGCCCTCCCTGCCACCCGTCGTTGGGGATACCTCGATATATGATCTACCCGAAAAGTGGATCGGGCTTAGCCTTGAGAAGATACTCGACTATAGGTGGAGCCTCATAACTGGCTCGGCTAGGGTTAAGGTCGACGAGGCGTCCAGGGATAGGCTTGTCCTAGAGCTCCAGGAGCTGGTCCTCTCTACCAGGCCTGTCGAGGCCGAGCTAGTTCTCGAGAAGCCCCCCAAGCCCCTCATAGCCTTCAGCGAGTACGAGCCTCCACAGGGGCCGAGGGCCAAGCTCGAGAAGCTAAGGATAGTGGGTAATCCGTGGGTGCCCAGAGTTGTTGACCGCGTCTACTCGGATACTGATATGAGAGCTACTGAGGCAGTGCTAGAACTTTACAAGGCTGGCGTACCTGTAACGCACATCCAGAAGCTCTTCAGCATAGGTGCGCTGGGTACTAGGAGGTATAGGAGACTCGTACCTACAAGGTGGAGCATAACAGCTGTAGACGATATAGTATCGAGAAGCCTTGTCGAGAAAATCAAGGGCTTTGACGAAATCGATTCGATAATGGTCTATGCCAGGAGATACTACGACAACCTCTTCATAGCAATACTGATACCGGGGAAGTGGAGCTTCGAGTGGATGGAAGCATGGTGGCCGGGCTCTACATGGAATCCTGGGGCGAGGGAGGTCATAGTAGAAGGCGACTACGAAGGCTATCGTGGCAGGACAAGCTATCCCGAGATAGGCGGCTGCTACTATGCGTCTAGGCTAGCAGTAGCGGAACATCTCTATAGGATTAGGAGGCAGGCTGAGGCAATCCTCCTCCGAGAGATCTATCCCGGCTTCAACCTACCGATAGGCGTGTGGTTTGTCAGGGAGAATCTGAGGGCAATGTTCCGCGGGAAGCCAGTACTAGTGACGAGCGAGATGAGCGATGTACTAGCCTTCCTCGAGAAAGAAACGAGGCTCGGGGCCCAGAGGTGGATCATGGAATCAAGGCTACTTCAGAGAAGACTATACGTCAAGAGGCTGACCGAGGTAATAAAGCGAGGGAGCTGATGTATTGTTCAAGGGGCTTGCTAGGCCCAGAGTGATCAGGGCGAGAGCGAGGACCGGGCTCTCACGTAGCGGGCTACCAGACCTAGACTATGCTCTAAACCCCTACCTTGGCTGCTGGCACTCCTGCCTCTACTGCTATGCGAGGGAGTACGTAGGCCACCCCGAGGCCTCCACGAGATGGGGGGAGGTCATAGTAGTCAGGGAGAATATCGTCGAGCTCCTCCAGCACGAGGTTAGATACAAGCGTAGAGGAGTTGTAGGCGTAGGCACAATAACTGACGCCTACCAGCCTCTCGAGGCCCTCTACAAGCTCACTAGGAGGAGCATAGAGCTACTACTAAAGCACGGCTTCCAGGTGAGCATCCAGACCAAGAACACGCTCGTACTAAGGGATCTAGACATCCTGGAAGAGTATAGGAGGCTAGTAGACATAGGCGTCACCATAACAAGCATGGACTATGAGAAGGCTAGGGTATTCGAGCCTAGAGCACCTCCCCCGGCAGCTAGAGCCAGGGTACTAGCAGAAGCATCGACGAGGGGCCTCGAGACCTGGATCTTTATGGGCCCCATCATACCAGGCTATAATGATGATGAGGCGTCCATTGAGGAGATACTATCCCTGGCTAGGGAGACTAAGAGCATCCTCTACTATGATAAGCTCAGGGCCAAGAAATTCATGCTGCATCCTAGTAGCCCCATGAGAGAGGCAGCTGAGAAGACCATGGGCTATGACTGGCCTCGGCTAGAGAGGATGATTAGAAGGCTATGTGAGAGATACGGAGTCGTCTGTAGACCCGGCATGGAGTACGGCCCTTCAAGCGAGGCTAGGCTAGACAAGTATCTGGGAAAGCCTAGGAAGGGGGAACTAGTGTAAAGGCCTATTCTCTCCAACAGCTTTCTTCAAAGCCCTTACCTTTTCGCCGTAGCCTAGCCCCCTAAGAGGCCAGACAACTCTCTCGCCAAAGACCCTCCGTGCCACCTCGGCATAGGCCTTACCCGCTAGTACTACCACTTTATCGTAGCTGTAGAGCCCCTTCTCGGCGGCCTGCCTACGTAGTTCATCTATAGGTATTATATTGGCTCCTCTCCTCCTCTTGAACGTCGCGTCATAGGGCCCAGGTACTCTCTCCTCTGGTAAGAGTAAGCCGTGCTTAGCCGAGAGGACTACCCAGGCGTCACAGAATTTCTCGGCATAGCTTATAGCATATCTGGTTAAAACTCCCGTATAAGCCTCCCTGGCTGGTACCGGCCCCTTATCGGGCTCCTTGTCCCAGATTTTCCTCTGACTACATGGTACTATACAGAGAACCTGCACGGCTTTTACCTCCCCTACGCCTCCCCGCCGACTATATTCTCTCTAGGAGCCCTTGAGTATAAATCCCCGAAACATGTTAGAGGAGAATGGTGCTATAGTCTTGGCCTCTACTAGGTCGTCGCGTATACCAGGTTTCTACAAGCTCTCTATCGACGAGAGGCTGAGGATTGTAGCCGAGTGGGCTGGGCTTAGTGAGGAAGAGGTGAAGCTTCTACGAAACCTAGGCAACCTCGACGAGAAGACGGCTGACGCTATGATAGAGAACGTTATAGGAGGTATGACCTATCCATTCGCGGTAGCAACAAACTTCAAGATAAATGGAAGAGACTACCTCGTCCCGATGGTGATAGAGGAGACCAGCGTTGTAGCAGCAGCCAGTAATGCAGCAAAGATGCTTAGGTATGGGGAGGGCATAATCGCTAGAGCCGAGAAACAGTACATGATAGGCCAGGTGCACCTCGTCCGAGTGACAGCACCACATTACAAGGCTATGAAGATTATCGAGAAGAAGGAGGAGATACTAGACTATGCAAACCAGCAAGACCCTGTACTAGTTAAGCTAGGTGGTGGGGCAAGGGATCTTGAAGTAAGAGTTGTGGAGACCAGGGCTGGGCCAGCCATAGTAGTCCACTTGATAGTCGATGTACTGGACGCCATGGGGGCCAACGCTGTCAATACCATGGCCGAGGCTATCGCCCCCCTCCTAGAAAAGATTACTGGTGGTGAGGCAAGGCTGAGGATAGTATCAAATAATGCTATCTACAGGCTTGCGAGGGCATGGGCCCGTACACCACCAGAGAACGTAGGCGGTAAGGAGGTTGCCGAGAAAATAGTCGAGGCAAGCATGCTCGCTGAGGCGGACCCATATAGGGCTGTAACCCATAACAAGGGCATAATGAACGGGATTATAGCTGTAGCGCTAGCTACGGCCCAGGACCATAGAGCTATAGAGGCGGGTGCACACGCCTATGCAGCACGTAGCGGTGTATACAAGCCTCTAAGCACCTGGGAGATAGACGAGGAGGGCTTCCTCGTAGGCTCCCTAGAGCTCCCACTACAAGTCGGCGTAATAGGTGGTGCTGTAAAGGTCCACCCCATAGCCAGGATTGCATTAAAGATACTAGGTGTCAAGACTGCCAGGGAGCTAGCAGAGGTTATGGCGGCCGTCGGGCTGGCCCAGAACCTAGCAGCCATAAGAGCTCTAGTGACGGAAGGTATTCAGCGAGGCCATATGAGGCTTCATGCAAAGAACCTAGCCATAATGGCTGGCGCAACAGGAGACCTAGTAGACAAGGTGGCTGAGCAGATGGTGAGAGAGGGCAAGATAAGATTCGACTACGCAAAGGAACTCGTAGAAAGGTACCTCAAGGGCGAAGCCGCCTAACTCTTCCAAGAACCAGCCTAAAACCCTACACCCCAATAAGAGCTTACCCCTAAAATAGACGGCCATCATTAGACTCGAAGAGAGCAATTATATTGTCATGCTAGGAGGCTGAGAGCCTAGAGTCCCGACCCTCTTTTTCCCTCGCATGGCTAAGGTAGAGCATGTTTTCCTAGCCGAGCCTCCACGGGGTGATGAGGCTGGAAGCCTATAAGATGCTGGTAGT
>JBEVCE010000040.1:0-39812 GCA_040514295.1 Pyrodictiaceae archaeon
ATATAATAGAGGTAAAATATACCCTGTTAACCCAAAATACGATATGGTCCAAGGCCTTAAATGCTACAAGAGTATAAGCGAAATCGAGGACGATGTAGACCTAGCGATACTAGCTGTCCCAGCCAAGGCTGTACCAGCAGCGTTAGAGGAGGCTGCTAGGAAGGGTGTAAAGGCAGCGATAGTGATTAGTGGTGGTTTCGCCGAGGTCGGTGGTGAAGGAGCTGTTCTCCAGAGGAGGCTCGAGGAGGTGATAAGAGAGTATGGTATAAGAGTCATCGGGCCTAACTGTATAGGAGTCCTTGATAATACTACTGGGATGGATACCTTCTTCCTACCGGAAGAGAGGCTGCCACGACCACCAAAGGGTAGTGTATCAATAGTATCGCAGAGTGGTGCACTCTTATCAATGTGGATGGACTGGCTAGCTCAGATAGGGCTAGGCATAGCCAAGGCTGTAAGCTATGGCAATAAGGTTGACGTTGATGATGCGGATATCATAGAGTACCTGGCTGAGGATGAAGACACCAAGATAATACTATTATATCTTGAGGGGTTGAAGCCGGGGCGTGGCAGGCCATTCATGGATGCCGTCAAGAGGGCTCTTTGCAAGGGCAAGCCCCTCGTAGTACTAAAGGGAGGAAGGACTGAGAGAGGGGGCCTAGCAGCTGCTAGTCATACAGCAGCACTAGCATCAGGCTATGAGGTATATAAGTCGTTGTTTAGGCAGCTAGGCGTAATAGAAGTAGAGACCATGGAAGAGATGTTTGACGTGGCTAAGGCATATGTGATGGCTGGGGCTGCTAGGGGAAGAAGACTACTAATATTAACTAATGCTGGTGGCGAGGGCGTCCTAGCAACAGACTACGCCGCTCAGCTGGGCCTTGACGTCCCAATACTACCTGAGCATATAAAGGAGAAGCTTAGGAAAGAATTACCCCCATTCGTGGTGGTCAATAACCCTGTAGACTTGACCGCTGATACCGACGACGAGAAGTACAAACTCGTCCTGGAAACCGTGTTGGCCGAGAAGCTGGTAGACATCGTGGTCGCTATAGCACCCCCACACCCACCGGGCATGAGTGGCAGGGTGGCAGACTACCTTGCCGAAGCACACTACAAGTACGGTGTACCGGTGATAGCCGTGGCTACAGGAGGTAGGCTTGCTAGTGCCTTTCTAAAGCTATTTGAGTCCAGGGGCATACCAAGTTATCCTACGCCAGAGCGCGCTGTAAGGGCTGCTGCCGGGCTAGCTAGGATAGGAGAGGCTCTAAGGAGGGCTAGGAGAAGGTGGTGCCGAGGCTAGCAGCTAATCATTTCTACAAAGAACTCTTGCTCCATGCTCTGGGGCCCTGCGCATGGATTAGCTTTTCTAAGTAGCTGGAGTGCCTCGCTGACATCTAGCCTCCTCATAGCCTTAAGGTAGCCCACTATCATTGTACCAGTCCTCCCATATCCTGCATAACAGTGAAATACTACTCTACCACCCCTCTCCTCCTCTCTTCTAACCATTTCATATACTGTGCAAGCTTCATCAGGATCTGGGGCGGCGAAGTCAGGTACGGGTAGCCTGATTAGCTTTATTCCATGTCTTAATGCTTCCCCATGATACTCTTCCTCGTTTCTCCAGCACTCTAGCAGCTCATCTGACTCGGTAAGGGATACTAGCATTGTGACCCCCTGCCTAGCTAGTTCCTCTAACTCCCTTCTACAAACTAGGTAGCAACCCCCGATGGACCTGGTGACCCAGTACGGGCACTTCTCGCATGTACTGCTAGTAGACACTACCTACCAGCACCCTGGGGTATGACTACAACTATGAAGTCGTTGACATTTGTCCCAGTATAGCCTGTCTCTATACACCTATCAAGCTTCTTGAAGAACGTGTAGCTATCATTGTCCTCAAGGAACGCTATAGGATCTAGTCCTTTACTATAGGCTTCTCTCATCAGTGTACTATCTATAATCGCGCCTGCTGCTGGGCTAACACCATCTACACCATCGCTACCCATGCATGCTGCCACGTAGTCTGCTTCTAGCCTTCTAAGCTCAATGGCTAATGCTAGGCATAGCTCCTGGTTCCTCCCACCTATACCCTTACCTTTTACCGTTACAGTGGTCTCCCCACCGGCAAGGAGGACTATGGGTGGCTGAACCGGGGTGTTCTCGTAAACAATACCCTCTATGATGCCAGCTATTACTGCTGCTACCTCCCGGGCTTCTCCACGAATCCTAGAGGATAGTATAAGCGTCCTCCAGCCCCTCTCCCTCGCAAGCTTCTCCATGGCTCTTAGGGACGTTATGTTGCTGGCAACAATGGTCACCCTGCTCTTCTCAAATATCTTGTCGCCTGGCTTAGGGGTTTCGTCAACCTCCCCCCTCAAGCCCTTCTCCAGCCACTCTCTAACCCTCTCGGGAACCTTCTCCCATAGACCATATTTCTTCAAGGCATTAACTGCATCGTGGAACGTTGTCTCGTCTGGAACCGTGGGACCCGAGGCTATGGTGTCAAGCCTATCGCCTACAACATCGCTTATTATAAGGGTCTCAACTCTCTCAGCACCTATGTAGCGTAGTAGCTGGCCACCCTTAACCGCTGATAAATGTTTTCTAACAGCGTTGAGCTCTTCTATACTAGCACCAGCCTTCAACAACAAGCTAGTAGTAGATGCTATATCCTCGAGGCTAAGCCCGTTAGCTGGCAGCTCAAAGAGGGCTGAGCCGCCACCAGATACCAGTACAATGGCTAATGCATCCCGGGGGATTTTCTCCGAGAACTCTATGAGCCTCCTCGAGGACTCTAGCGTCCTAGGCCCTGATATGGGATGATCGCCCTCAAGCACATTTATAGGGCCTAGCTGGCCCCCATGCCCTCGAGGAGCTATGACAAGCCCCGCTCTTACCAGATCACCCAGCGACTCCAAAACCCCTTCTGCCATGCCCCTAGCTGCTTTACCGAAGCCTAAGACGTAGACCCCGCTACGAGGACAATAGCTCCTACCAGCTACAATAACACAGCTCCCTTGTCTTGCTAGGGTATTAGAGACCTTGCTACGAGGATCGGCTGCCCGGATACCCTCCTCAAGAAGGTCGAGTACTAGGCCATGAAGAGGGGATCTGACGAGGCCCGGGCTCCTAGGTATTCTCAATAAATCTCACCCTACCATAGAGTTAGAGGCTCAGCGAGGTCTCCATACATCACCCAGCTCAGCTGTTAGCCCTGTATCTTCATAGCCTTTGTCATCAATCATGCTATGGCCAGGAGCCGCTAGCTATAACGTGCCTCAAGAGATCCCTTATACTTACAACTCCTATAGGCCTGCCCTCAGAGTCTACAACAGGTATATGTCTTATACCATGCTCTATCATTCTAGAAGCTACTATAGCTAGGCTCTCGTCAGGACTGGCTGTGACAAGCTTCCTGGTCATGACCTCTTCGAGCCTCGTGTCAAGGCTTCTTCTCTCCGCAACTATGTGTACAAGGTCCCTCTCGGTAAATATCCCCACGAGCCTACCCTCATTATCGACCACAAGTACACTGCCAACATTATTCTCATGCATTAATGTAACAGCTTTAAAGACGCTATCATCGGGTTTGGCTTTAACAAGAGGCTCGGTTCTCATAACATCACGAATGGAGGCCACTCCCCACACCCCCAGAATGAGGCCCTTCTGGGCGTAGCTAGAACAGAGTTGCCGGATACTAGTCATATATTAGCGTGGCTAATAACCTAAGCTCCTAATCTCAGCGCACCGCCCGGGCCTAGGATCATAGCCGCCTACCTAGATCCAAGAACACACTACCTTAAGAGGGGTGAATAGCCGTGGCAGAAGAGCTCGTTGTCAAGAAGACTAGGTGGGAGCTACTCTCAGAGTCCTTTAGAAGAGCCTGGTTTAACTTTACTAGGAGCAAGCTATCACTGGTGGGACTAGCGATATCATTATCGACGATATTCATAGCCATACTTGCCCCATATATAGCGCCATACCCCTCGCATGCAGGCTTCTACATGAACTTTACTGACGCGCTCCAGCCCCCCAGTCTCGCATACCCTTTTGGCACAGATAAGTATGGAAGAGACGTATTCAGTAGAGTATTGTTTGGCTTTAGGTTCTCTATGCTACTTGCAGTAGTAGTGCTGTCCATAGCTGCGCCAGTGGGTATACTGCTAGGCTTCATAGCAGGCTATTACCATGGCACAATAATCGATATGGTAATAATGCGTATAGCTGACGTGTTCATAGCTGTACCGCCACTAGTCCTAGTTCTAGCCATAACTAGCCTACTGGGACCAAGCCTCATCAACGCAATGATGGCTGTAACGCTTATGTGGTGGCCATGGTATACGCGGCTAGTCTACAACACCGTGTCGTCTCTGAGGAACGAGGCCTATGTTATAGCAGTGGAGCTGATAGGCGCAAGCACGCCTAGAGTAATATTCAGGGAAATACTATCAGTCATCTTAGGGCCGATACTGACTAAGCTGACGCTAGATGTAGGCTGAGTTATATTGATCGGTGCAGCGCTAAGCTTCGTAGGGCTAGGCGCGCAGCCGCCAACACCTGACTTGGGTAATATGGTCGCTGAGGGAGTACAGCTTATGCCGGGCTATTGGTGGGTCGGCATCTTTTCAACACAAGCCATAGCATACCATCATACTAGGCTTCAACCTCCTCGGAGACGGTGTAAGGAACGTGTTCACCGGATAACCTTCATATATCGATTGAAAGGTGATGTAAGGGATACTCCAGGCTATTTGAGTAAGTGACTCTATTGAGGGATCCGTAAGGGGCCATGATAAAAGGGGGCTATGTCTTTCTTGGGGGCAGTTATACTCTAGGCGAGCTGTACTAGTAGCCTCGAGACAGCTTCTATCCATCCGTTGGGAGCTGGCTCGCTTGCTACAAGATAGTAGGGCCTCCTAGGCTTAACGCCAAGGCCCTCTGGATGGGGTATCACTATGCCTATATCAGCCTCCTCTATAACCTCCCTATCAAGCTCTGAGTCTCCTAGGGCTACTACGGCTTCTATGCTTCTTAGCCGAGGTATTTGTCTAAGTAGTACTCTTAGAGCGTAGATCTTACCCTGGTGGGCTGCTAGGTGCAGGAACCTCCTCCCCTGGAAAACCCTTAGGCCAAGCTCTTCGGCACGCCTCTTAATCCTACCAAGACAGTCCTTGCTAGGGCTCCAGACTACCTCAGTATATGTCCTTTTAGAAGCTAGTAGTGCTAGGTCGTAACTTAGCCCTGTAAGCTTCGATATAAGTGAGGGGTGGGCCTTTGTAAACCTAACCACTCTATCCCTGCAGGCTGCTAGAGAGTCTTCTACAAGCCATTCTATCTCCCTGAGTCTTGGAGAAAGCTCGTAGATTTCAAGACCATAGTCTACGATCATGCCATGAGCTTCTGATAGGAGGCCTGGCGAGGAGTATATTGCTGATCCTTCTTCGGCAACCATGATCACCCCTATTGGTGTAATGCCTATACCTATAGTCTTGAGAAAGTACATCATCTCATGGACGGTCTTACTCGATGAAGGGACTACTGGTATGCCTAGTAGTCTTAGCCGCTGAAGAAGGGAGGTCGCTGGGCCAGCACTATAACTCCTATCAAGTATGCACTCGTCGAGATCAGTGTACACCAGTATTCTAGGACAGCATTCCACGCCTAGACCATCCTCCCATAACCTTTCCTTGTGGGCTGAGTAGGCGTTTTAAGCTCTCGAGATAGCGTAGCTGGAGGGGAGGGGCTACTAGAGGCTAAGGGATGAGGACTCGTTGGAGACTGGCGTAAAGGACACTATTAGAGGGGGTACATGGCTCTACTTATCGGCAATAGTAGTCTCGGCTGCTGGTTTTATCTACTGGCTAGTTATAGCCAGGATAGCTGGTGCCGAGGCTGTAGGCTTCGCCTCAGGGGTTATAAGTGCGTCGGCCATTGCCTCGACAGTAGTAGCTGCTGGAGCAAATATTGCAGCCATAAGGTTCTTAGCAACCCACGGATTAGAGGGCATCGTCAGCCTCATAGTCTTTGGCTTAGCTGCCAGCGGTCTAGCCCTAGCAGCTGTTATCCCCCTAGTAGTAGCTCTAGGCTATGGACTAGATATTGCGGCTATAGCATTATCATATACGGCTATCAGCCTAGTCTCAACACTAGTGGTGTCGGGGCTCATCGGGCTCGAAAGGTTTAGGAGAGTCTTCCGGGCTACAGCCACAGCTAGCGTATTCAAATTGGCCGTAGGATTCACGCTAGTAGCTCTAGGACTAGGGGGGCTGGGGGCATTACTAGGCTACCTGGCCTTCCCCAGCACAATCCTAGCCGTAGTTCTGCCGGGCTTGGTGAGGAGAGTTAGAAAGACGGCTAGTAAGCTATTCGGCGAGCTAAAGGAGATAATAATCTTAACATACTCTAATTATCCTTATGCGTTTTCAAACCAGTTGCTCGTGATGCTCAGCGTATATCTTACAGCACTACTTACGGGTAGAGAAGTCTCTACGGGGGCATTCTACATAGCAATGATGATAGTTGCAATCATGGCTGCACTACCAAGCTCACTGATAAACGCCTCGCTACCCATAGGCATTCATAGACGAGAGAGGCTGGTGCAAGAAGGGCTTCGGCTAGGCCTAGCACTACTACTCCCCCTCACAGCACTACTGGCTGTACTAGCAGAGCCTATCCTCAAAATGATTAGCCCAGAGCTTGTAGAGGCATCTACGAGCCTAGAGATACTATTACTCTCAATAGTACCCTTTACAGCGCTAACAGCTCTAGTAACAGAGCTTAATAGGAGGGGGGAGCTAAGGCCCCTCATCACAGTAGGTGTAGCGCGTACACTACTACTACTTGTGCTCACACTAGTACTGGCACCAGCCTACGGTATAGACGGTGTTGCTCTTGCATTCCTAGCAGCCAATAGCTTCACAGCACTATTACTAGCATTTCTTGACCAAGAGCTAGCACTCTACATGTTAAGGCTATGGCCACAGTATATAGCTGTAATAGTCTTAGGACTAGTCTCAGATGTAAACCACTATATAGTTGCCGTTGCTAGCCTAGCCCTCTCAATAACAATGCTATATGCTACTAGGACGCTTGAAGCCAGAGAAGTAAAGGAGCTAGCCCTCTTAGTAGCCTCAATCCTACAGGAGGGAAGGGAGTAAGCCCTCTAAAGAACACGGCCATAATCTTAGCTTATAGGCCTCTAGTCATACCCCGTCATAAAAGGCTTGAAGCACGGATTGGGAAAGCATGTATAGTGTTTCAAAATAAAATCAAGAAATACTCCTACATGAGCCCGGTAAGAGGTAGGGCTTTGTCCATCTTTAGGACTTAAGGGAGGACAGCACACTAGATGCCCCAGGCTAGTTTTTTGGCTTGAATTCTCCACAAGGATTATATGGGGTGAGTCTTGAAGGTCGTTGTGACAGGTGTAGCGGGGTTTCTAGGAAGCCATCTAGCCGATAGACTGCTTGAGCAAGGCTATAGGGTCATCGGGATAGACAACTTCTCCTCTGGCAGGATCGAGAACCTTAGTAGGGCCATGTCTAGGCAGAGTTTCCAGCTCATAGAGGCTGATCTACTCGAGCCCAGCAGGTGGATTGATGCATTTAGAGCCGATATAGTATTTCATTTCGCAGCCAATCCTGAGGTTCGTCATAGTGTTAAAGAGCCGATGGATCACTACCACCAGAACCTAACAACTACTATGAACGTACTCGAGGCCGCGAGGAGGAGAGGAGTGAGCTTAATCGTGTTCGCGTCCTCGAGCACGGTGTACGGAGATGCAGAGAAGATACCCACACCCGAAGAACATCCTCTTAAACCTATAAGCGTCTATGGAGCCACAAAGGCTGCCGCCGAGATAATGTGCCAGACCTACTCAAGACTATATGGGCTTAAGTGCCTAATATTACGCTACGCCAACATAGTTGGGCCTAGACTAAGGCATGGCGTGATATATGACTTTATAATCAAGCTCAAAAAGAATCCTGGAGAGCTAGAAATACTAGGTGATGGAACACAGAGGAAAAGCTACCTTTACGTCGACGACGCGATAGAGGCGACGCTAAAGGCTACCGAGAAGATCATGAACGAGGAGTTAAGGGATAGAGTATATAACGTCGGCAACCATGACTGGATCACTGTCCTCGACATAGCAAACTCGGTGGTGAAAGCCATGAAACTACAAGGGGTAAGATACGTGTTCAAGCCTGCAACACCTGATGGGAGAGGATGGCCTGGTGACGTCAAGCTAATGCTATTAGATATAAGGAGGATAATGAGAGAGACTGGCTGGAAGCCACGATATTCAAGCCTGGAAGCTGTAGAGAGGACTGCTAAGGAGCTTGTAAGAGAGTTAGGTGTAAGTCCATGAGTAGACCTAGTGAGGTTTTAAGCCTCTATAGAAAATTGTTCGGCGAGGATGCTGAAGCCCTTGTATCGGCACCCGGCAGGCTAGACTTCCTCAACACCCACCAGGACTATAAAGGGCTCCCTGTGGTGGGTGTAGGAATAAATCTTAGGACATACATTGCTGGCTCGAGAGCGGAAGAATGTAGGGTGTATAGTAAGCTATTAGGCTCATGGGACCGTTTCAGCCCCACCAGCAGCCTTAAAGGCGGAGGATGGTTCGGGGACTATCTCAGAGCCTCGCTCAAAGCACTTAAGATGATGGGATACTCTGCAGGCTGTGTGAAGGCTGTGATAGATAGTGATGTACCTGTAGGCTCAGGGCTAGCGAGTAGTGCTGCACTAACTGTGGCCTTCATAGGCCTCCTGAACAAGCTGTACAAGCTAGGCATGAGCCTCCAGGATATCGCCGAGGCAGCCTTCACCGCCGAGAACAAGGTAATGGGCATACCATGTGGCCGACTAGACCAATACTCCTCCGCTTATGGGGGAGTAGTCCTAATTAAGACGAAGCCGCCTTACGAGGTAGAGGAGATAAAGTTTAGGAAAGGAGTATTCGTAGTAGCTGACTCGGGTATAAGGCACTCCACAGCTACAATACACCCTAAGAGGCAAGCAGAGATAAATGAAGCCTTATCGAGAATATTAGCGATGAAGCCCCCGCTGAGACTTAGGATGAAGCTAGGTAGGAATTACTGGGAGCCGCGATGGGAGGAGCTAGATGAGGATGAACTCCACCCCTATCTGGATGAACTACCAGCCAGGCTTGCAGGCAGGATACTCTACACGCTTAGAGCACACTATACTACGTTAATAGCAGTTAAGGCCATGAATGGTATACCACCTAGTCCCGAGGAGGCTGAGAAGCTAGAGAGACTAGCTGGCATCAAGGTAAAGGAGATCATGAGGCTAGAAGATTGGGATCTAAGGCTGATAGGGGCTATAATGACCTACCAGCACCAGCTCCTAAGCAGCCTCTACGACGTAAGCCTACCCGAGATAGACAAGCTAGTAGAGGAAGCCGTAGTCGCTGGAGCCTATGGCGCCAAGCTCTCGGGTGCAGGCCTAGGAGGCTCAATAATAGCACTAACAGCCGATACTAGTATAGCCCGGAGAGTATACAAAAGGCTTCTTGAGACAGGGGCTGCCAAGGCCTGGATAGTACGGATAGACCAGGGACTCATAGAGCATGCACTAGGAGGCTGAGCCTACTTGAAGGAGAAGCTTGTCCAAGAACTACGCTGGGATCCCCTACTAGGAGAATGGGTTATGGTATCAAACCTTAGGGAGCATAGGCCTTGGAGACCTAGTAAGGAGTGTCCCTTTTGCCCAGGAGCCCCAGAAACAGGTTATGGCTGGAAGACCCTAGTGCTGGAAAACAAGTTTCCCATGCTGGTCGAGGAGCCGCCAGAACCCACAAGACACAGCTTCTACGGGACAGCACCAGCAAGGGGTAAGTGCCTAGTACTCGTGGAGACCCCCACGCATGACCTGGACGATATCAGCGACCTAGGGGTGGATGATATAGCTAGGGTGCTGGGAGATATAGCTAGTCTTACGGAGAGATACCGGGAAGAGAAATGGGCTATATATTTGCTATACTTTAGGAACAAGGGTGAAGAGATAGGAGTCTCACTCACCCATCCGCATTCACAGATATACGTGACGCCATTCATACCTACAAAGGTTCTAAGGGAGCTAGAGAATGCAAGGAGGTACTATAAGCGCTACAAGAAGTGCCTCTTCTGTAGCATACTTGAAGCGGAGGAAAGAGATGGCTCTAGAATAATTGGGAGGAACAGAGACTGGACAGCATTCATACCCTTCTTCGCCCATTGGCCGTTCGAGGTACATATCTATCCCCACCACCATATACAGCTCATAAGTGATGTTAGTAACAGTAGCCTTCGCGGGCTAGCAGAGCTTCTCAAGAAAATGCTCTGCGGCTTGAAGAACCTCTTTGAGAGGCCAATGCCTTACATGATGGTACTCCACCAAGCACCTCTCAAGGGGAGATATCCCTACTATCACTTACACCTCGAGATCTACGGGGTCTATAGAGTAAGTGGGAGGCTAAAGTATGCAGCAGGAATGGAGACTGGTGGAGGGAACTTCACTTACGATAGTACACCCGAGAAGGCTGCTGAGATGCTAAAAACAAGTATAAGCACCCATTGCATGTAGGTAGAACTAAGAAAGTATTTTTATTATTCTGCATCACTACTGTATAACTTACTGTGGTGAAAGTATGGGGAGGATGCATGCAATTTCTAGTACAGCTGTTGCCGTAATAATCGCTGTTGTAGTAACTGCTATCGTTGTAGGTGTAGCAGCATACTACTTGGCGATAAGTAGTGCTCCAGCGGCCCCTGCTACACCTACAACACAGGTTGTCACTAAGACGGTGACAATAGCACAGACTACGACAACACCAGTAACTGTGACGGTGACGGCCTCGCCAACTAAGACTACGACAACCACGCCTGCAATGCCTAAGAGTATAACCTTCTACACATGGTGGGCTGGGCTGGAGAGGTTTGCGATAGACGCTTTAATAGGGAACTTCACCAAAAAATATGGGATTGAGGTCAAGAAAACCGCCGTACCTGGCGGTGCAGGGGTTAACGCCAAGTTCGCTATCCTGGCCCTCATAATGGCTGGTAAGCCTCCTGCAGCATTCCAAGTACACTGTGGCCCAGAGATGATAAGCTACTTCATGGCTGCACCACATAAGGAGAAGGACTTCGTAGACTTAACTAGTGTAGCTAAGCAGATAGATATAACGTCTACAGCACCAGGCCAGGCCTGCATGCTAGCAGGGAGGATGTATACTATACCAGTTAACCTGCATAGGGCAAACCTAATCTTCATGAACAAGCACGTGCTAGACAAGTATGGTATAAAGCCGCCGACGACGCTCGACCAGCTTGTACAAGCCTGTAAGACTCTTGCAGCACATGGCAAGCCTTGTATGCTGCAAGCCGGGGCAGATCTCTTCACGGTACTACACTTATGGGAGCAGATATTCCTAAGCGTGGCTGGACCACAGAAGTTCATACAGTTTATGTATGGTACCTTGAGCCCAGACGACCCCAGCATCAAGAAAGCGACTGAGATATTCCTAGAACTATCCAAGACGTTCCCACCGAACTGGATGAGTCTGGACTGGACATCAGCCGTTGATGCTCTTGTTAAGGGCCAGGGAGCATTCCACGTCGACGGCGACTGGGTTGTAGGCCTTGTCTACAACGTCTACCCCAACGTAGTAATGTGTCCTATAGACAACATTAAGCCGAACTGTGACATTATAGTAGCACCATTCCCGGGTACACAGGGTATTTACAACATGGTTATTGACGCTGTAGCCGTGCCCCACGGACCAGAGGAAAAGGCTGGAACACTTTTCGCTAAGTTCTTCGCCTCAAGAGATGGGCAGAAGATATTCAACCCGCTGAAGGGCTCAATCGCAGACTACCCTGACATACCACCGGATATATATCCGACAACCATACAGAAGTGGGAGGTAAAGGAGTACAAGGAGTCAAAATACCAAGTCTTCAGCTTGACGCATGGGGCACTATTCTCTGATGTATGGCAGAAGCTGCTGCAAGGCGCCGTAACGCTAGCACAGACGAAGAACACGGCAATGTGGTACGATACTGTCACCAAGGCTCTCAAGACGGAGCGCGAGCTTTGGGAGAAGAGTGGGCTCTACCTAGGAACTCCCGAGAAGCCCTTCGCAGGCTACCTGCCACCATGGGCTAAGAAGTAAAAAGGATACCTCCTTGTTTTCCCCTAAAAGCATCCTTACACAGTTTTTCTTGAACAACCTCCTTTAATATCCCCAGTAGCCTAGTCCTCTTCACCCGGGAGGCAGAGGGAAAAAGGGGTATTAGGGGAATCATAGGCCTAAAAGCCTAGGCTGGTAAAGCACTAGGCCTATGGAGGCACAATACCTTGACTATGAGCTTGAAGAATTTCGTATTATTCTTGTTGCCCGCGTTAGTGTTCTCCGCGCTTCTCTACTATGGCATATTCTGGAATATAGCTATAGCGCTAACACATTACTCCGTGCTGGATCCCACGATGAGGTTCACAGGGCTTAGCAGCTTCGTAGAACTATTCAGTGACTCGCTATTCGTATCTGCGTTTATACGTACGCTTCTCTGGGCAGCCCTCCTCGTCGCTCTCGGCAACCTTATTGGCCTCCTACTGGCAGGAGCTATATTTCAGTTTGAAAACATCAGGTTACGGAATATGCTGACAACATTCTTCCTATACCCCTTCTCCCTCTCACTGGTAGTAGTAGGCATCATCTGGAGATGGCTCTACGATCCATATAAGGGTATAGACAATATTCTTGCCGTGCTAGGACTCCCACGGATTCAATGGCTTGAGGGAGATACTGCCTTCTGGAGCCTAGTCCTAACATCAATATGGGTCTATGCTGGCTTCGTAGCACTACTTTACCTAGCTATGTTCTATAACATTGATAAATCATTAATAGAGAGCGCCTTAGTTGACGGAGCCGGGCCACTTACTATACTCACGAAGATAGTCATACCTAACTCTAAGCAGGGGCTCATAATAGCCACGATATTCCTAGCACTCTTCGCTATACAGATGTTCGACTTACCGTATTCCGTGCTTTACCTAAACCCCTTCACAATGACAATGGTGATGTATGTCTACGCTAAGTTCGCCTCATTCTATTTCTACCTAGCCTCAGCAGCAGCCATAGTAATAGTGGTTGTCTCCGCCTTCATAGTAATACCTTATGCAGTCTACGGGCTCAAGAGATGGATTTTAGGGAGGTGATGAGCCTAAATGAGGCTAAATATCCTTGTGGCCTCGATAATTATAGTATTGTTGGGTATAGCATGGTTCTTACCAGTATACGCCCTCATAGTAGGCTCCTTAAAGAGCCTCAGAGAAGTTATGGGGACTCCCGTATTAAGCCCACCATCCAATATAGACTTCTCAACGATAGTCAGCGTATTCAATGATATGAAGGAGGTTATGCTTAACACCTCGATAATAGTAATTCCAGCCGCCTTCTTATCCGCGTTTATAGGAGCGTTAGCCGCTTACGCTATCTACCGTAGGGTTGGTAGGCTCTCCGACACCATAATGCTGCTCATAGCCATATCGACATACATACCATATCATGTAATACTGGTACCGCTAGTACAGTTCACGAGAGCATTAGGCCTATATGATACACTCCCCGGCGTCATGCTAGGCTTCATGATATACTATACGCCCATGGCAGCACTGCTCATGTATATCTTCATGACAGCCATACCAAAGGATGTTATCGAGGCAGCTCTCATAGACGGGGCTGGCGAGTGGAGAATACTCAGACGGGTGGTCCTACCACTCCTAGGCCCAGGGTTAACCTCGACCATAATCTTCGTCCTCATAATGACCTGGAACAACTTCTTCATACCACTTATATTAACCAGGGGCTACGAGAAGCACATAACACTTAAGATATTCAGTTATGTCGGGCAAAGTGGAACCCTCTACAACCAGATGTTTGCAGCTGCACTTCTCGGCTCAATCCCCCCACTCATAATATTCGTATTCCTAGGGCGTTACTTCATTAGAGGACTCCTAGTTCTAGGTACAGGCGCTAAGGGGTGATCCAGGAGTGGTCGGCATAAGGATAGAAGGACTTACAAAGATCTTCCCACCAAACGTGGTAGCACTAAATAACATAGACCTAGAAATACGAGATGGAGAGTTCATAGTCATACTAGGCCCTTCGGGTAGCGGTAAGACCACACTACTACGTATCATAGCTGGCCTAGAAAGGCCTACGAAGGGAAGAGTGATAATAGGTAACCGTGTAGTGGCTGATGCAGAGAAGAAGATATTCGTACCACCACAGAAGCATAATGTCGGAATGGTGTTCCAGAACTGGGCCCTATACCCCAATATGAAGGTATTCGATAACATAGCCTTCCCTTTACAGATTAAGAAGCTTGCCAAGGAGGAGATAAGGAGAAAGGTCAAAGAGGTAGCAGAAGTACTAGGCATAGATCATCTGCTCGATCGCTATCCTAGACAGCTTAGTGGCGGACAGCAACAGAGAGTAGCCCTAGCAAGAGCCTTAGTCAAGGAGCCCGAGGTCCTACTCCTCGACGAGCCATTCTCAAACTTGGATGCAAGAATTAGGATAACAGCAAGAGCATTCGTTAAGAAGATTCAGAGGAAGCTAGGGATAACAACAATACTCGTCACGCATGACCAAGCTGACGCCTTTGCGGTCGGGGATAGAATAGCAGTACTCAGGAACGGCAAGATAATACAGCTAGGTAGCCCCGAGGAGCTATACTCGAGGCCAGCCAACACTTTCATAGCAGACTTCATAGGAGACCCGCCAATAAGTCTCATTGAGCTACCAGTAAAGAATGGCCTCATAGAGCCTCTAGGCATAAGAGTGAAGGGAGAATATGATAGAGTAATAGTAGGTATTAGGCCCGACGAGGCTATAGCAGGAGAGGCTGAGGCGGTAGCTAGGCTTAAGGCTAGGGTGGACACAGTACTCTACATAGGCTCTAGAAGATATCTAGTGGTAGATATAGGTGGAGGACGCCAAATAAGAGCATTAGCGGGTGGAGAGGGGAAGTACAGCGAGGGCTCAGAGGTAATAATATCCATAAAGAGAATCCATGTATTTGACCCAAGGACGGAGAATAGGATCACCACCATAGAGGTTTAGAGAGCATCTATGGTAAGACCATGATGTCTTAGTACTTGTTGAAGTCATCGCAGCATTGCTTATATCTTGGAGCCCGCTAATCCGGCAACTTGCACTTAAACTGCATGGTATTTTTCATACCATTGCTCGTAGAGCTTTAGTTTCTCTGGTATTATGCTTGGCCTCCTCTTCTTTAACGCTTCCAAGAAGTCCTCCATTGTTATGGGACGTGGTTCTCCACTACCATTATTCTTCTCGAAGAACTCTCTTATGGTACGTAGGTGCGCCTCCATTACTATGTCTCTTATATCGCTTGCACTATAGCCTTCAGTCTTCCTTGCTAGCTCTCTTATGTCGACGTCGGGTGCGAGTTTTAGTCCTCTCGTATATAGCTTGAAGAGCTCTATTCTCGCTCTTGTATCGGGTGGTGGTATGTATATCCTCTTTTGGAATCTTCTTATGAATCCCTCGTCTAGCCTCCAAGGCTTGTTCGTAGCCCCTATGACATAGACATGTAGTTTGCTTGACTTGTCTTGGAGGCCATCCATTTCCTTTAAAAACTGGTTTCTCACCCTTGCTTCACCTCCAACTTCACTCTCGTAGACTCCTAGTAGCGCGTCTAGCTCGTCTATGAATATTATTGATGGCTTACCGTTTCTTGCCACCTCTCTAGCCTTGTTGAATAGTAGTCTCACCTTCTTCTCTGCCTCACCAAGCCACTTGGACATTATCGAGGCTGCATCTACGTTGAAGAATACGCCGTCTATCTCGTTTGCTACTGCTGCTGCTAACATAGTCTTACCGCAGCCTGGCGGGCCAAATAATAGTATCCCTCGAGGCCATCCCAAGGGGAATAGGTCTGGCCTTCTAACGGGATATACTATTGCCTCCCTTATCGCCTGCTTAGCGTGCTCTAGGTCTGCTATGTCGCTGAATCTTACATTGGGCTTCTCTGTTAGTATCCATTCTTCTAAGGTTTCTGTCTCGGCTCCGGGAGCTGCTGGTACCCCAAGCTTCTCGAGCTGTTCCACCCTCCTCTCATACTCTCTCATCATCTTGGCATACACGTGTATCAGAGGGTAATCTCTGTAGAAGCTTATAATCTTCCTGAGGACTTCTATGGCCTTCCTATAGTTGGTTATTGCTTCCGAGACCCTGCCCTCCCTATCGGCCTTGACGGCTTCTAGAGCGTATCGTCTAGCAAGTCCTTCGAGATGGTGTAGTGCTGCGGCCATATCCTCAGCCTCCCTATTCGCAGGATTTTATTCTATGCGGATCTATGGGGTAAAAACCGCCAGGCTAATTGCCTTCAGGATACACTAGCAGCTGTTATGTTAGTGCTATTAGCCCTTTTTCTGCAAGCTTGTTGAGTGCTCGGAAGACCTCGTCTCTATCAACACCATACTTTGTAGTGAAGTCTTTTATGTCTAGGAAGCCCCCATGGGACTGTATGTATTCTAGGAGCTTATCCTCGAGCTCCTCGATGCTCATCACCCTACTAGTGCTGGGTGTGTGCTGGTTTTTCTTGGTAGGTTGTTTTCCATTGCTTATCACTTGTATTACGGGCTCTACAGGTGGCTCCGGGAACTTGCTCTTAATGCTCTCCTCAGCCTTCTTCATGGCCTCTGTGAGGACGGCGTAAGCCTCGTTGGTCACCACTACTGGATCGATGTTTGCTACTCCATCTATGCTAGTCTCTACTATGAGGGTCTTCACATTCCTACTTATCTCGTCGAAGGCGTATGCTAGGCCTGGGTAGAGGCTGCCAGCCTGCCCCTTAACCTCCTCTAATGCTGCACCAAATGTTAGTAGTACGTGGGCTAGCTCTCTACTATCCTTGACGGTCTGTAGCCTCTCCTTGGTCATCTCTATTAGGGTCTCGGTGGCATTGACTATTTTGAGAATGTTCCTTACTTGTACTACCTCGCCAGCATATATCTGGGCTCTCGTCCTCTGCCCTTTAAGTATCATCGACTTTACCTTCTCCATTAGCTCCCTGTTTCTCGCTTCAAACCTATAGCGGAGTTCAGCCACCTTGTCCAACAACATGTCTAGCTTTATTATCGCTAGGTCTATCTTCTCCTTAATACTAGGCTCCTTAGAGCTTGTTGACCCGAATATGCCGAAAATCTTTGATAGAATAGCGGACACAGGCTATCACCCTACCACATGCTTCCCATAGAATTATCTCTTGCTATACCGTGCTTGTTAGGTAGAGGAGGGGCTAACACTCTACGATATACGTTGCCCACTATAGTGATTATACTTGCCTGCCTCCTCCAATCTACATTCTTCAGAGCTTCCCCCAAGTACAGAAGCAGTGTTAGCTACTAAGCGCGCTTATCAAGGATAAAGGATAGTAACACCAATAGGTGGGGCTAAAGGATAAGATTCGATGAAAGTCTAGTAGTCTCTATCTATGATCTCGTCCTTGCTGAAAAATACCGAGGCCTCTTTCCAGACTTTTTCAGGGGAGTCCGACGCATGTATGACGTTCTCCTGCTTGCTTAGGGAATAATCTCCTCTAATAGTGCCTGGTGGCGCCTCCCTACCATCAGTTGGACCAATCATTATCCTTACCACGCTTACAGCATTATCACCCTCTAAGAGCATTGCCACCACGGGCCCACTTGTAACAAAGTCTATTAGGTCGTTAAAGAAGTGCTTCCCTCTATGCTCCTCGTAGAGTTTCTCGGCCTCTTCTCTAGTAAGCCACTTCATCTTTAACGCTTTAAGCCTTAGGCCTTTCCTCTCAAACCTCGAGATAATCTCCCCTACGAGCCCTCTTTTCACACCATCCGGTTTCACCATCACGAAGGTTATCTCCCTGGCCATGTATATTACACCCCCCGCTAGAAGAGGCATCAAGTGCGTTAAGGAATAAAGATGTTTCGCATAAAGGCGTTTCAAAGGCAGTACAATAAGGGTTTTAAAGGTAGGAAGTCAAGCTAGTGGAGGGGGTTAAGCTATGAGTAGTAGGAGTGAGAAAACCAGTAGCATTATTGAAGAGATAGGTTTTCCAGCTGAGGTCATACAGATAATAGGGCGTACAGGTGTACATGGAGAGGTTATACAGGTACGTGTCCGTGTACTAGAAGGGAGAGATAAGGGCAGGGTGTTGACTAGGAACGTGCTCGGCCCTGTAAGGCTCGGCGATATAGTAATACTGCGTGAGACCGAGAGAGAGGCTAGAAGGCTTGGTAGAAAAAGGTAGCAAGCTATATTTCCTAACACCTTGTCTCTCAAGCCTTGACATGAATCTAGACTGCCCCGAGGTGCTATGATGGGATGCCGCTTATAAGAAGATGCACCTATTGCGGGAAGGAGATAGAACCTGGAACGGGAATGATGTATGTGAAGAATGATGGAGCAATACTCTGGTTTTGCAGCTCTAAGTGCTTTAAGCTATGGAGGATGAAGAGGGATCCGAGGAGGCTTAAGTGGACACTACAGTACACTAAGCTTAGACACTAAGTGGCGTAGCTGAGGCTTTCTTCCCACCCCCATGATTCCTAAGAGGCCTCTTAGACTCTCACCTATCTTAGGCTTTATAGAGGAGGCTCCTCAAGAATGAGACCAGCTATTTATAAAGCGCTTCCCTCAGCTAATAGTTCCAGCCACATAAACAAGTATTTAACCCGCTCCACATCTACTAAATATTATACGTCGACGACTGGACATAGTGAAGGGAGGAGGATGAGACACTATGTCAAAGCCCTTCTATGTTAGGTTTGAGGTACCAGCAGAGCTTGCAGAGAAGGCATATAAGGCTATGGAGATCGCTAGGAAGACGGGTAAGATAAAGAAGGGTACGAATGAGACCACTAAGTGCGTTGAAAGAGGACTCGCCAAGCTCGTGTTAATAGCCGAGGACGTCGATCCCCCGGAAATCGTCGCCCACCTACCCTTACTATGTGAGGAGAAGAAGATACCCTATGTCTACGTGCCTAGCAAAAAGAGGCTAGGGGAAGCTGCTGGCATAGAAGTTGCAGCAGCTAGTGCTTGTATAATAGACCCAGGGGAGGCTAAGGACCTAGTAGAGGAGATTATAAAGAAGGTTGAGGAGCTGAAGACCAAGGGCTAGTCATGGGCATAGATAGCCACTATTTTCGCCTTATCGCCCTCGACCCTAGAGTCTATTCTAACGAAGCCATATCTAACAAACTGTGCTATTTCACCTATGCTCGCCGAGCCTACAGCTTTTTCTGCAAATCCCTCCTCACGTTTAAGTTCTAGCCCCATAGGCTTAACTACTTCTACCCTGACTGCCTCCTCAGGTAGAACCCATTGTATTATGGGCGCTTTATGCCTCCTAGCATCTTCTAGGCTTAAGCTATGATATCTAGCCTTTACAATACTACTAGTGGCATCCACGATCTCTATGTTGAACGCCTCCATTAGCCTCACAACCCTCTTTACCCTTAGGATGTCTATGTCTGATCTCGAGACTAGGAGTTCTAGTTGAGGTCCTTTGAGCCTAAAGCTTCTCGAGCCTAGCTCGCTTACGTTGGGGTGGAAGGGGGCTTCGATAATCCTCTCCTTCCAGGGAAGGTTATCCACAACTAGCTTGATAGGGTCTGCCACAAACATGTATCTCTTAGCCTTCTTGTCAACTAGGGATCTGTTAGCTGCTGCTAGGTTTGCATTGCTTATAGAGGCGTCTGTCTGCTTAACGCCAACCTCTATCATTATACTGCGTATGGTCTCTGGTAATATCCCTCTTCTCCTGAGCCCTGCCAACGTCGCGAAACGCGGGTCGTCGATCCCGGATGCTATTCCTGCTTCCACTAGCTTCTTGAGTTCAGACTTACTCATTATGAAGCCCTCTAGCTTTAACCTGCCAAAGTGTAGTACCACAGGGTAGCTCCAGCCCATATGCTTATAGAGAAAGCTTTGCTTGGTGGTGTTCTGCATGTGCTCCCTAGCTCTCAGTATATGGGTTACGCCCATTAGATGGTCATCTACTCCTGCAGCGAAATTGTACGTAGGCCATACAATGTACTTGTCGCCGACGAGGGGATGAGGAGTCTTAGAGGTATCTATTATCCTGAACGCTACCCAGTCCCTTACCGAGGGGTCAGGATGATCTGGATCCGTCTTGACCCTTAATACTGCTTCTCCTTCACCAAAGAATCCTTCAAGCATTTTATCCCATAGCTCCAAGTTATCCTCTATACTCCTAGTCCTTGGCGGGTATTTTGCAAGCATGCCCTTGTCACGGTACTCCTTAAACTCGCTACTGGGCAGTGTGTCTATATAGCCTCCTCCTCTCTCGAGAAGCTGTCTCGCAATATCATAGTATATTTTCATGCGTAGGCTCTGAATGTACTCCTCATCCCACTTTATGCCGAGCCATGATAAGTCATCCCTTATGAGCTGGTATGCCTCTGGTAGCGGCTGCTTGATCCTCGGATCAGTATCCTCGAACCTAAGGATCATTCTACCCTTGTAGATCTTCGCATATTCATAGCTTAATATGGCTGGCCTGGCATTACCGAGGTGTAATACAAAGTCCGGGTTTGGCGCAAACCTTGTTACGACTTTACCCTCCTCTGCTTGAGGAAGAGGGGGTAAAGTCTTTTCCTCAACTACCTTCCTTTCTCTACGCTGTAGCAACCACTCATACTCTTCCTTGAGAAGCCTTCTCTGCTCTTCTAGACTAAGCTTATTAACCTCTTCAACTACCTTCTTGACAAGCTCTGCTATTTCTCTTGCATAGGGTCTCCACTCGGGCTTTTCCGCCATGAGCTTGCTCATTACAGGACCAGGTTTGGCCTTACCCTCATGCTCTACGGCATTTAGGAGAGCGTAACCTTTTGCAAGCCTCTCTACTTCAACTATATTGTACCCTGATTCTTGAAACACTATCATCACCTGTGACGAATACTATGTTTTTCTCGGGCCTAGACTCCGGGGATGAGTATATGTAGACCACTATGCCGGAGACATGGCTCCTTATTATTCTAATCTCAAGCTTGCCTGTGGCTATGTATCCTAACGTATCCCCCTCTCTCACTCTAATACCCTCACAAGCCTCTAGGGCTACACGCATACCTTCTAAGGGTATAGGTTCCAGCCAAGCCCCCTTCCTAACCCATAAACCCTCGGTGTAATCCGGCGGGAGGACTACTATGAAGTCTCTTAAAGCCTTCTTCGAGACTAGATCTATCATCTCGTCTAATACAACACCATAGATGGCCTTGCCTAAGCATAAGTGACTGGGCCTGCAAGAGACACTTATCTCGAAGACATTATCATCAACTTGTACGAGGTACTCGTCCGAGGAGACGCCCTCAACGTAGAGCCTTGGTATCATGTAGGGGTTTTTTGAGCAGTATGGCTCGCTCACTTCTCTCTCGCCACAATAAAGTCCACTACTTCTAACAGTATATTCCTAGCCTCGTTGTCAGGGAAGTCTAGCAGGATCTGCCTAGCTTTCTCGGCATAGTCTTTCGCAAGCTCCTCGGCGTATTCTACCGCACCAGTCTTCTTAATCAATGCAGCTGCCTCCTCGAGCTCCTCTCTAGTGGCCTCTCTATCGCCTAATATGCTAAGGAGCTTCTCTCTATCCTGGTCATCGAGATGCTCTAGTGCGTAGATTACGAGTACTGTTTTCTTGCCCTCTCTTATATCGCTATAAACTGGCTTCCCTAGTTTTTCCTCACTACCTATCAGTCCTAGTATGTCGTCCTTTATCTGGAATGCTATGCCTAGGTTTCTCCCGAAATCAGCTAGCCTTGATAAATACAGCTTGTCGGTAGTGGCTACTAGGCCTCCAAGTACAGCTGATGCCTCGAAGAGGGCACCGGTTTTCCTATATATCATGTCTAGGTACTCTTCTAGGGTCACGTCATCCCTATCCTCGAACATCATGTCCATGGCTTGTCCCTCGGCTATTATGCTAGTTGCCCTCGCAAGCACCCTGGCTGCCTCAGCCACGTTTTCCGGAGGTACGCCCTTATCGAGCGCGCTCGAGACAACTTCAAAGGCCTTAGCGAATAATAAGTCGCCAGCTGTTATAGCCATCGGCTCCCCCCATAGCTTGTGAACTGTTGGTACACCCCTACGATACTCATCCCTATCCATAATATCATCATGGATTAGTGTGAAATTGTGTACAAGTTCAACTGCTGCAGCGAAGGGGAGGGCTTTTTCCGCCTGCTCCTCAAGCATCTCTGCAACAGCAACTACTATTAATGGACGGAGCCTTTTACCACCAGCTCTTATTAAGTGTAATGCTGCATCATAGAGTTGCTGGGGCTTACCTTGAACAATAGCGTATATGTAACCGTCGACCATTGACGCAACTTTCTCTAAATATTCTTTAAGAGACCTCATCTACTAGATGCACCTCGCCAACTAGAAGCCTTGTTCACTATGTTTATCCTATGCCTAGCACCTAGCTGAAAAGGCTTCTCTCAACCAAAGATATAAGTCTACGTGTATGCCCCGCTGCGAAGCTAGGCTCCTTAGCCTCGGCCCAATGCCTATTCTAAGCCTATGTAGGCATTCTATACTCCTACAGCCCGTAAGGAACATGCCTACCCTGAACTCGTATACTATTCTCTCAAGCAGCCTATGCACACCACTCCTACCGCTACGCGCGTAAGCCCTTATCGCTGGAAGAGCTAGTCCCGCCAGATTAGCCCCTAGGGTTATCGAGCGTAGCGCGTCAAGCCCCGTCCTAATACCCCCACTTGCTATGATACAAGAGGATGGCGCGGCCCATCGAGTCTCAATGATGGATAACGCTGTCGGTATCCCCCAGGAGCCATAAACTTCTGCCGAGATAGTCTCAAGAGCGTCTTCCCTACCCCTATACCTCTCTACTAGTACCCAGCTAGTACCACCAGCACCGGATACATCAAAGTATCTCACACCCTTACTAGCTAGCCTATAGGCAACTTCATACGAGATTCCATGCCCTGTCTCCTTGACTATAACCGGCTTCTCTATAGAGTCTACTATCTCGGCTATCTTGTCTATGACCCCCGCAAAGTTCCTGTTACCCTCTGGCTGGAATACCTCTTGGGCTGCATTCAAATGAATGGCTATGGCATCAGCGTCTATCATCTCTATAGCCTCGATAACCTCCCTGACTCCATAGCCTTCAGCTAACTGTGGCGCACCAATATTAGCGACTAAGGGGGCTGAGGGGGCACAATCTCTAGCAGCCTTAAAGGTCCATGACAAGCTTTTATTCTCTATAGCCGCTCTCTGACTCCCAACACCCATCGCTAAGCCTAGCTCCTCTACAACACTAGCTATATCACAATTTATCTTTGCTGTGGCTTCATGGCCTCCCGTCATCCCAGTAACCATTATAGGTGCATTGATTCTTTTGCCTAGGAATTCTATACTCGAGTCTATGTCGTCTAAGCTGGTTTCTGGTATAGCCTGGTGTGTTAGGAAGACCTCCTCTAAGAGGCTTGTACCATGATGTTCTATGTCGGAGTCTATGGTTATCCTTATATGGTCGAGTTTACGGAGCCTAGTCTGGTCTCCAGTGTTCAAGGCCCTACCAGTCCTCTTACACGGCTATGCTGTAATAAGTGTCCCCTTCCTAGGCGATAATAAATCCATGTATGTGTTTATGGTCTCGGCGCTCGTGATGAACGCCTTAAGGCCTGGGCAACGATTCTCATATATTGCTTTGAGCTTCCTCTTCATCCCTCCAGTTACATCGACAAACCTGCTTCCGCTAACAAGGCCCTTTTCTAGTAGAGCTGGAATATCATTGGCTCTCAGCGTCTCAATAGGCTTACCCTTCTCGTCGAGAACCCCCTCAACGCTTGAAATATAGACTACTCTACTCGCTCCTAACCTGCATGCAGCTTCTACTGCCAGCTCATCACCAGATACTATCAAGTAGCCTTCACGCGTGGGGTAGGCGTCTCCATAGACTAATGGGACTACACCTACTGCTAAGCCACGGGCTACGACCTCCCAGTCACAGTTAGGCTTAAGGCCTACTGGGCTGCAGAAGCTATGAGGAGGATATATCATGCTCCATACACCCTCCTGATGCAGGATATCGGCTACTAGCATCGAGAGTTCTATCATGGATTGGCTGATTAGCGATAAGGCCTCTGGAGCCTTGTATCCTGTCTCCTCGAGTATAGCGACCACTGTATGCCCATAGCTCCCGCCCCCTAAGACCGTCACCAGCTTATAACCTTCTTCTATAATTAGCTTGAATAGCCTAGCAATTTTTCTGATAAAGTCTACTCTTGGGGTGAAGGCGCTCTCCTTATCTGTTATTACGCTTCCCCCGAGCTTGACTACGTGAAGTCTATTAAATCTCCTCTCCCACTCTCTAGGCATATGCCGTACCCCGCCTTTAGTGATGGAGCCCACTTGCAATTCTCCCATGGAGGCTGTATTCCATAAACAGCATAGTATAGGGCATTCTCAAGCCTAGCAAAGCGTCTGAGCACGTCACTAGCCTCTACGCCATTCCTCAGCATTTGAGTCGATCGCACAACTATCATCCCGGCTAGCCTTGCTATAATCGAGGCTATGGGGTCCTCTAGGGCCTCTTGTAGAGGCTCTGCAACCTCCTCCTCGCCTACAAGTTCTATCCTAACATTAACATTGCCTAGCTCTATGCTCTCCTCACCTTCACGGTATACTAGGCTTCTGCCCTTAGAAGCTGCCTCCCTTAGCGCATAAACATAGTCGTAGTCTGTGCCAGCCTCGGAATCTATGCTCTTACAAGCCTCTAGGATCTCTTCATCTGTCATCTCATATCCTCCGGCTTCTACAATAGCCTTCACGATGGCATGCGAGAGGATTGCGTAGAGCCCGGCCGTGTATAGCGAGCTAGTCTCTCTAGCCTCATACTCTATTGTCATGTCTAGGCCCTGCTCAAGCCTCGAGGACACGGCGTCTACAAAGCTCCTAATAGCGATCTCTAGCCTCCAGTCCGGCCTAGGCTCTCCAAGAATACGAATCCTAGTCCTCTCGCTAGTATCTATCTCAAGGTTTACGGTGATAAGCTTCTTCTTCGAGACTAGGACGATATAGGGGTTAATCTTACCCGGCAGTGGGAGGCCTAGGACTATTAGGGGGTACTTGTACTCGTACCGGTAGCTCATAGCCTAATATACCCTTATAGCAGCATAGCCTACTACTGAGGACTTATCCCCAGAGGTATCACCGCTGGTAGCGTACCTTAGTAGCTCAGCGCCTTTAGCGCCTCTGCTCCTAGCATAATATAGTAGTGTTGCTACGGCGCCTGGCCCACACATAGAAATATTGTTTTCCTCAATAACCTTGTATAGCTTGTCAGGGTCTAAGGAGACTATGGCATCTATAGCTAACTTATCCTTACGATAAGCTGTTTCGTACGGCTCGTAGTGGGTGAAGTCAGTGCTAGCTATGATCACGATATCTCTTGATAACTGGTCTACTGCTAGCCTTATAGCCTTGGCGAGATCCTGCATGAACCTGGGAGACTGGTCCCAGACGACTATGGGCACTATTCTAAAGCTTGAGCCGAAAATATACTGTAGGAAGGGAAGCTGGACCTCGACGCTATGCTCGTAGAGATGCGCCTTCTCGTCTAGATCGGCATAGTCGCTGTTAGCGGCTATGGCTCTTGAGAGTTCTGAATCAACCTTAACCGAGCCCAAGGGGGTAAGCCACTCGCCTTCCGGGTAGACTGAGACCAAGGAGCCGAGGCCAGTATGATTGGGGCCGATTATGATAATAGTCTCGGGAGCGCCTTCTAGCGCGAGCCTATAGTAGGAGTGGGCTGCTATAGGCCCACTATACATGTAGCCTGCATGCGGCACTACGAAGCCGATGCTCTCCCTCTTACGAGTAGTCTTAGGCTCTGGCAGCCTACCAGGGCCTATCGGATGTTTGAAAGCCCATTCTATCTGGGCTTTAAGGGTATCGGCATCAGCTTCATAGAACATCCCCGCTACAGCTGGGCTTCTCTTACCCCGGTAGAGTAAGGGCATTAACACCACCCGTTAGATTATAGGCCTGGACTAGGAGTTATTAAGAAGCTTGGCCAAGGATAATTGTTGTTCCCCGGAAAGGTGCAGTCCAGTGCCCCCGCCTGAGAGGCTCATAGGGGTTGTCGGTAAAGCTAACGTGGGTAAGTCTAGCTTCTTCGCAGCTGCCACGCTAGCACCAGTAGAGATAGGGGATAGGCCCTTCGTAACACTCTCGCCTAATACTGGTGTGGCATATCTTAGGAAGAAATGTGTTCATGTAGAGCTAGGACTCAGGAAGTGCGAGCCCTCGACAGGAGCCTGCATAAATGGATGGAGATTCATACCAGTTAAACTAGTCGACGTACCTGGACTCATACCAGGCGCTCACCAGGGTAGGGGGCTGGGAAATAAGTTCCTTGACAGCCTTAGGCAGGCTGATGCACTCATACTTGTAGTTGATGCAGCTGGCGCAACCGATTCGGATGGAAACCCGGTACCGCCAGGAACGTTTAATCCTATAGATGAAGTCAAGTCGATGCTCAACGAGATAGACATGTGGGTTTACGGTATACTGTTAAAGGACTGGGATCGCTTCGCCAGGAGAGTTGAGAGTCAGGGCGAGAACATAGTTGATGCGCTAACCAGGAGGCTGAGCGGTCTTAGTATTAGGAGGAGACATGTAGAGGAGGCCCTTAAGGCCAGTGGGCTTGAAGATAAGCCGCTGACAAAATGGAGCAGAAACGATATATTGTCTTTTGCTAGGGGTATTAGGAGGGCGAAACCACTCATTATAGCAGCTAACAAGGCTGATCTCCGCGAGGCCGAGAAGGGCATCGAGAAGCTTAGAGAAAACTTCAAGAACACCTACAAGGTCATCCCAACATCAGCTATAGCTGAACTCGCATTACGGAAGGCAGCAGCTCAAGGGCTAATAGAGTACCTGCCCGGGGATAATGATTTCAGGATACGTGAGCCCTCTAAGCTAAGTCCAAAGCAGATGAGAGCATTAGAGTATATTAGGAGAAATGTTCTAGAGAGATGGGGGTCTACAGGAGTACAGGAAGTCCTAAACAAGCTCGTATTTGAAGAAATGAAGATGATAGTAGTATATCCCGTCGAGGACCATAATAAGTTCACCGACAGCCGTGGCAGGATCTTACCTGACGCATACCTTGTTGAAGAGGGGACTACCGCTAGGGAGCTCGCATACATGATTCATACTGATCTAGGTAAAACCTTCCTCTATGCCATAAACGCTAAGACTAAGGCTAGGATAGGTGAGGACTATGTGCTTAAAGACAACGATGTAATAAAGATAGTTGCTACAGCAGCTAGACGCTAGGTACTTAAGCCACCCCCGGCTACAAGCCTTCCTTAGGTTGATTAGAGGGCGGAGGATAATTGTCTAAAGGCCTCTACCACTATTTGAGAGAACTATGGAAGGAGCGGTACAGTAACCCGGATCTCCAGAAGCTCTGGCGTGAGAGGATAATAGCCTGGAGGAGAGAGCCTAGCGTAGTGAGAATAGAAAAACCCACGAGACTTGATAGAGCAAGAACACTAGGCTACAAGGCTAAGCAAGGCGTCGTAGTGGTGAGGGTACGTGTACGTAAGGGTGGGCTCAATAGGCCTAGACCAAACAAGGGTAGAAGGCCTAAGAGAATGGGAGTTTACGGCTATGCACCAGCAAAGTCTACTAGGCTTATAGCCGAGGAAAGGGCTGCTAGAAAGTATCCCAACTTAGAAGTATTAAATAGCTACTATGTCGGCGAGGACGGCATGTATAAATGGTATGAGGTGATATTAGTAGATCCCCATCACCCCGCAATCTGTAGGGACAAGGACTTGAAATGGATATGTAGTGGAAAGCATCGTGGCAGGGTCTTCAGGGGGCTCACGAGTGCTGGCCGTAAGATGAGAGGACTCAGGAAGTCTAGGGGGTTAAAGGGTACACACAAGTATAAGTGGAAGAAGAAAGCCAGGGAGCGCAAGCTCAAGAAGAGACACGAAGCTCATAGAGGAGCAAGGCTCATCGCACCCGATGAGGTTAGGGAGAAATATCATAAGGGAGACCTCCAGTAAGCATATCTCAAGACGTTTTTCAATCTAAAAGGGGAGCCTAAGGCTTAGGCTTGTTTAACCCTCAATCCACCTCACCACTATATCCTGGATAAGCATCTCCTTAGCCTCTAAGCAGCCAATATAATTGGCCTTCAAGGTACATAACTTAATAGCAGCTAGTGTATGGTGTACTTTTATGAGGGGGCCTAAGCTAGTTAGGGCTGAGCTTTCAGTACACGTGCATGCAACAGAGGATGAGAATAAGGTTGTTCAAGCAGTACGCAACATCGTGAGCAGTGAGGATATTCTAAAGGCCAGCAGGGAGGTTAAGGAGGTTCTCGAGGGCCACTACTCTAACCCCATAACACGTATAAGACTAGAGGTTCCTGGCGAGAACGCTGAAAAACTGCTCTCAAGGATACTTAAGGCTCTTGACGAGCATGATAAAAGGGTACTAGTAGAGACACTCGATAGAAGATATGATGAGAAGGGAGGACGCCTCTACATAAGGCTCAGTAAACAGGATGCTTACCTAGGTGAGGTGAGGCTCATGGACGGCGATGATGTGATCAGAATCATGTTTGTGTTTAGAGGGGCGCCTAGTATAAGTGATATAAGGAGGTTCCTCGAGGAGTTACAAGGGTTAATGATTTGAAGGCCATAGATTTATGCGTAAAGCCTAGAAGCATCGAGGATTTCAAAGGCATAGCTGAGACTGCTATAAGGCTAGGCTATAAGGCCCTAGTAATTGAGACGGATGATCCTAGCAAGTTCAGGGAAGCTGGCAAAGAGATGGGCATAAAGGTACTGGCTAGGACCACGATAAGACCACATAGCAAGACTGACCTGCTTAGGGCCCTTCAAACCATAAAGGGCTATGATGTTATAGCTGTTGAGTCTAAGTCAGCTGAGGTCATTAGGCATGCTGCTAGAGACTCTCGGGTAGACGTTATAGTCCTAGCCCCTACAATGTCCAGGTATATGGATAGGAGTGAGGCGAGACTCTTACGGCAGGGAGGAGGATTAATAGAATTCTGGCTTTCAAGGCTCCTCACTACTAGCGGGCCAAGGCCGTGGAGAAGGCTACGCTCTTTAATGATAATAGCCAGGAGGGCTTTAGCGTATCAAGCCTCCTTAGCTGTTTCGAGTTGTGCTAGAAGCTTGTGGGAGCTATGGCATCCACGTAGTATAGTATCGCTCCTCGTCACCCTAGGCATACCCGAGGTACATGCGAAGACGATAGTGTATGTTAATCCCCTAAAGCTTGTCTCTTCAAAGGGAATAAGCTTATAGAGCAACCAATAGTAGTGTGAGGAGAGGGCCTTGCAGCCAAGCATGTTAATGCTGATAATAGCCATATTTACTAGTCTCGGCTTAGCCTTAGGGCTCATGCTTCTACTATACATCGTTCATAGGTATGACCAGAGGCTAAGGATACTTGAAGCACAGTATTCTAGGATAATTGACTGGAATAAGAGGGTTTCATACGCGTTAGCTAAAGCTCTCGAATCAAGCGAAGCTGATGAAGTACTTAGAAGGCTTAGGAGAAAAGCCAGGAGGAGGTACATTGTCTTCGTAGTCCTATCTGAAGAGAAGTATAGCCCGGAGACACTAAGTAAGGCTATTGAGGAGAAGGTTAAAGAGCTTGGAGGGCTCCTAGGAGCAGCCGAAGCTAATGTACAATTAGTATATTATGACTTGAAGAGGGATGTCGGGATACTTAGAACCAATTACCATGCTAAACATCTTGTGCTTGCAGCCCTCTCACTAGTAAGGAGGATTGGCAGTAATAGAGTAATGGTTATACCCCTTGCAACAACAGGTACAATTAAACGGGCTAAGGTAATAGCCTCACAGATACCCTCGTGATGAAGCTGTCCCAGGCCTAGCCTTCAAGGCAATGAGGACCTCACGACGAGCTGAGGGGATAAGGATTAATCTTAGTAACATGACTAGGGGGTGTCAAGGCTATAGATGCTAGGCTCCTCCTAGGCACTAGTAGCGATAGATACTCACGCTTAATAGAGCTATTAGGGCATGATGCAAGGGAAAAGCTTAGTAAGGCTCATGTAGCTATCATGGGGGTTGGCGGGCTTGGCTCTATGGAAGCGCAGCTCCTAGCCTACCTAGGCGTAGGACGCTTGATACTAGTAGATAACGATAATGTGGAAGAGGGGAATCTCGATAGACAAGTAATGCATTGGGAGGAGGATCTAGGTACACCCAAGGTATATTCTGCTGCAAGGAAGATCAGAAGGATAAACTCGGCTGTAAAAGTAGAGACATATAGGTTTGACATAACCAGGTCGCCCAATCTCCTGAACAAGGTAGTTAGCAGGGTAGACATAGTACTAGATGGCCTGGATAACTGGGATGCTAGGCTAGCTGTAGACGAGGCTGCATGGAGGCTAGGCAAGCCCTTCATCCATGCAGGTGTCCAGAGGCTCTATGGCCAGGTAGCACCGCTAGCCCGTGGCAAGACCACGTGTCTTAGATGCGTACTAGGAGTCATACGTAGGGGTCTTGACCGGAGGAAGAGGAGAACGGTTACATTAATACCAGCTGTCGCTATCGTGGCTTCCACTGCTGTATTCGAAGCCGTAAAGATAATAACAGGTAGTGGTGAGCCTAACTACGGTAAAATGATAATTATAGATTTGTACTCTACGAGGATGTTCACGGTAAAGCTCCCAGAGACCAGTGAGTGCAGGTGTTTAGAGGATGAGGAGGCTAATACTAGCAAGCATTAGTGGTGAGATAGTATTAAAGTCTGATAGGACTAGGCCTAGGTTCGAGAAGAGGCTACTGGCTAATCTTGAGGACGCGCTCAAAAGTAACAACGTAAACTATTCGAGTACATGGATAGAACAAGCAAGGCTATACATAGACACAGAGGATCCAAAGGCGCTTAGAGTATGTAGCAGGGTGTTCGGGATACACTGGGCAACACTAGCTGAGGAGATAAGGTTCAAAGGGCTTGAGGATCTAGCCGAGGAGACGGCTAAAATAGCCTCCAGCTGGGTGAAAGGAAGGAGATTTGCTGTAAGAGCACGTAGGGCGGGCCATCATGATTTTACATCGATGGATGTTGCTAGGATCGTGGGTTCCAAGCTCCTCCCATACTCTAATGGTGTTGACCTGGACGAGCCGGAAGTCGAGGTACATGTGGAGGTTAGAGGCGATAAAGCCTATATCTACAAGGACCTCGTGAGAGGGCCTGACGGCCTACCCATAGGCGTCGAGGGGAGGGCAATAGTCTTATTCTCGGGAGGCTTAGACTCACCAGTAGCCGCATGGTATACTGCTAAGAGGGGAGTAGAGGTAGACTTCTTACACATGATTCTCGCTACAGAAGAATCTGCTAAGGACGCCGAGGACGTAGCCAAGATCCTGGCAAGCGAATGGCTTTACGGTTATAGACCACGCCTCTTGGTTGCAGATTTTAGGTACGTGGTCGGCTTGATAGCTGCTAAGGTTAGGCCCGAGTATAGACAAGTCGTGCTACGTGTAGCTATGTATTCCTATGCTGAGAGGTTAGCGGAGAAGGAGGGTTATAACGCTATCGTTACTGGTGAAAGTCTTGGCCAGGTCTCCTCACAGACGCTGAGAAACCTTGAGGCGATAACCATTGTGGCTAAAATTACCAAGCCTATTCTACGTCCTCTAATAGGCTTTGACAAGGAGGAGATAGTGGAGAAGGCTAGAGCTATAGGAACCTATGAGAGATCCTCTAAGACCAGGGAGTATTGTAGGCTAGGAGCAGAGGCTGCAACCACCAGGGCGTCACCAAAGATTCTCGAAAAGGAGTATTCTAAGATAGCTGATGCACTAGACCATGTAGAGCTAGTCTCTGTTAAAGCCCTACGGTAGGAGGCTAGTCGGTGGCGAGAAAAATCATCACCTGTATCTCAGTGTTCGGACTCCTCCCCACCGTCTTGAAACTATTGTCTAGGCAAACACCCATAATAAGGCTTTTTAGGTTTTGCCTGTCTAGCCTGGTTAGGGTAGGGTGATTAGGTATGTCCTTCCCAGCACCACCAGCAATGATGGGATATGATAGGACAACGGCAATGTTCTCTCCTGATGGCAGGCTATTCCAAGTAGAGTATGCCATGGAGGCTGCGAAGCGTGGTTGGACTATGGTGGGAATAAGGGTCTCCGCAGGAGTAGTCATAGTGGCCGAGAAGAGAAGGACCTCACCCCTCATAGACTTAGACCATCTCGAGAAGGTCTACATGGTGGATGACCATATAGGAGCAGGCTTTGTGGGGTTTGGCAGTGATGGTAGGATACTAATAGACTATGCAAGACTGCTTGCTGTGCAGTATAAGTTCACATATGGCGAGCCTATACCAGTCGAGTATCTAACTAAGAATATCTGTGATCTCATGCAGCTCTACACACAGCACGGGGGAGTAAGGCCTTTCGGCGTAACACTCCTCATAGGCGGGGTAGACGACACTGGACCAAAACTCTACGTGGCCGAGCCAAGCGGCCAGTACATAAGCTTCAAGGCCCATGGATTAGGCCAGGGCGGTGGAAACGCAATAGATGTTCTATCCAAGGAGTATCGTGAGGATATGGATCTCGAAGAGGCTATACTATTAGGTATAAAGGCTGTAGCTAGCGCTATGGAAGGTAAACCTACACCGGATACCTTAGAGATAGGAGTAGTTGATACTAAGACTAGGAAGTTCAAGAAACTATCTAAAGAGGATACAGGAAAGTTTCTAGAGAAAATGGTGTAGAGTTAATGCCTGGAAGGAAGAGTAAGGGCGAGCACGAGCCAGTGGTAGCTAGACTCGAAGTCTCCGGCAAAAAGTTTGAAGTACTCGTAAATCCTGATCTAGCCTTTGACTATAAGCAAGGCAAAGAAGTAAACCTAGAAGAATTGTTAGTTAGCGATACAGTGTATACTGATCTAAGGAGGGGTCTCAGAGCTTCTCCCGAGCTTCTCAAGAAGGTTTTTGGCACCGACGACCCTGTCAAGATAGCGGCCGAGATAGTTCGTAGAGGAGAGCTACAGCTAACGTCAGAGCAGAGGAGGAGAATGCTAGAAGCTAAGAAGAGACAGATAATAAACTTCATAGCTAGGAATGCTATCGACCCTAGAACTAAGCTGCCTATTCCACCAGCGAGAATAGAGGCTGCAATGGAGCAAGCAGGTGTGGGTGTAGACTTGTATAAGGATGTAGAGGAGCAAGCCATGCAGATAATAAAGAGAATTAACAGGATACTACCAATAAAGCTTGCCAAAGCCTTACTTCGTGTAAGAATACCGCCAGAATACTCCGGTAGAGCGTACTCAATGGTGCAAAAATTAGGGGAGGTCAAGAACATGGACTGGAAAACCGATGGCAGCTTAGTAGTAGAGCTAGAGATCCCCGCTGGACTACAACAGGAGGTTATAGACAAGTTGAACAAGATTACCCAGGGTAACGTGGATGTAAAGGTAGTCAGTATAGCTTAGAGCCAGGTCTCGTCTTCGGGGGATGATAAATGGCTAAACTATATGTTTCCAACCGGCAAGTGGTTCTACCTGGTGATCTCCTAGCTGAAGGAGATGATATACTTGTAGACAGCATATATATTGAAAGAATGGATAGCCAGCTCTACTCGACAATTACGGGTCTAGTTGTTATAGAGGAGGTTGAGGATAAGGTCAAACTCTCCATAATCCCGCTAGAGGGTGTTTATATCCCGCGCCCAGGTGATATTGTCATAGGGCTAGTAGAGGACATAGGTATAACCCATTGGGAGGTGGACATAAACTCACCCTATCGAGGCATATTAACAGTCCAGGAAGCCCTTGACAAGCCTTTCAACCCTGCCTCAGAAGATCTTAGAAAATACTTTGACGTAGGAGACTACATTATTGCAAAAACCCTTGCATTCGACCGTACAAGAGATCCCCTACTCACTGTCAAAGGCAAGGGCCTAGGAAAAGTCACGGAAGGCCTCGTTATCGAGGTAAAGCCCTCACGGATTCCTAGGATCATAGGCAAGAAGGCTTCAATGATAAACATGCTCATATCTGAGACGTCATGTAATATCATAGTAGGCCAGAATGGTAGAATCATAGTGGATTGCCCTAATAAAGAGCAGGAAGACGTAGCTATAAGAGCGATACGTATGATAGAGAGGGAGGCACATACAACTGGCTTGACTGACCGGGTAAAGGAGTTTATACGGAGAGAGCTTGGAAAGAGCCTCGAGAAGGAAGAGCAAGTTGTTCATGGGGGATAGGTTGCCGTGGCCGAAAAGCCTAAGCTTATAGAGAGAATAGTAGAGGATGGAAAAGAGGTCATTAGGCGCATTGATGGTAGAAGACCAGATGAGTTAAGGCCTATAAGGATGGAAGTAGGTGTATTAAGCAATGCTGATGGCTCAGCTCTCGTCGAGTATGGAGGGACTAAGGTTATAGCTGCAGTTTATGGGCCTCGGGAAGCCGTACCAAGACATATAGCGTTACCTGACAGGGCCACCCTTCGATGCCGCTACCATATGGCGCCCTTCTCCACCTCTGAGAGAAAGAGTCCCGCACCTACACGTAGGGAGATAGAGCTTTCAAAAGTTATCCGTGAGGCTCTTGAACCCATAGTTCTATCTGAGCTTTATCCTAGGACCACCATAGATGTTTTCATGGAGGTACTCCAGTCTGATGGAGGGACAAGGACTGCAGCGATAACAGCAGCATCACTGGCATTAGCCGATGCTGGTGTACCTCTTAGGGACCTCGTGGCTGGCGTAGCTGTAGGAAAGATCGATGGCGTACTAGTTCTTGATATAAATGAGGTTGAGGACGAGTATGCCGAGGCAGACATACCTGTTGCAATGGCTCCCTCTCTTAACAGAATCGTCCTGCTACAATTCAATGGCGTATTATCGCCATCAGAGTTTCGTGAGGCGATAAAACTAGCCAAGAAAGGGATCATGGAGATATATAGAATGCAGAAGGAGGCTCTTAGGAAAAAGTATGCTACAAGGGAGGGGGAGGAGCAAAATACTTGAAATGAGGTGAAAAGAGGTGAGCGTAACTCCTTGGGAGCGCATGATTATACCTAAGCTTAAGAAGCAGACCATGGAGACTGTGCTTTCACGTAACCTTAGGCTAGATGGCAGGAGGCTAAATGAGTATAGACGGATAGAGATAATACCTGGATACATTGAGAAAGCTGAGGGATCTGCTCTAGTGAAGCTAGGAGAGACAACTGTACTTGCTGGCATAAAAACTGACCTAGTACAGCCATTCCCTGATACGCCTAATGAGGGAGTGCTAATAGTTAATGCCGAGTTCGTGCCTCTTGCATCACCTGTATTTGAGCCAGGGCCGCCTGATGAAAACGCTATTGAGCTGGCAAGAGTTGTCGATAGAAGCCTTAGAGAGATCAAGGCCGTGGCGCTAGACAAGCTAGTTGTAATCCCAGGACAACTCGTATGGAGGATCTATGTTGACATCTATGTTCTAAACCATGACGGTAATCTCATTGACGCCTCGATGTTAGCATCAATGGCTGCCCTTATGACTACGAGGCTTCCAAGACTAACCAAGAAGAACGAGAACGAATATGAGATTAATAGAAGCGAATTCGACGCAATACTACCCATAAACCATAAGGTAGTGACAGTGAGCATAGCAAAGCTCTCAAACAAGCTCCTAGTAGACCCTACATACGAGGAGGAGCTATCCATGGATCTTAAGCTAACCATAGCTGTCGCCGATAACGGGCTCCTAGCCGGCATGCAAAAAATAGGTATGGGGTATCTCACAGAAGATGAGCTAGAAAAAGCCATAAATATGGCGCTATCAGCTTCCAAGACATTACTTAGTTCCCTAGAGGAGAAGGTAGCACCATACAGAGAAAAACTAGAAAAAGAGCTACAAGAGGCAACAGGTAGGGCTGAAGGAGAAGGACAAGCTACGTAGGAAACTCTTTTTAAGCCTCTTCTAGCCTTCATACGCTGATCTCGAGCAGTAGTCCTCCCACTAGAGATTAGAGGGGACCAGTAATGGCTAGGAGGACGAAGGTCGTAGGCATAGCTGGTAGATTCGGGCCAAGATACGGCGCAACTCTTAGAAAGAAGTGGAAGGAGGTAATGGAGAGAAGATATGCAGACCATCAGTGCCCGTTCTGTGGGGCAAAGGGTTATGTAAAGAGGATTAGTGTAGGTCTATGGATGTGCACTAAGTGCGGCACTATATGGGCTGGAGCAGCATATGTACCTAGGAGTGGGCTTAACAAGCAGCTTCCAAAGATAATTATAAAGAAGGACTAGACTCCAGATGCACGGATCCCTAGGCTTCCTAACTACCCAGGTTCTTAGGAATCTTAGAGAAATCGGATACTCCTAGTGGTCGACTATACTTGTTATTCAAGTTGTTCTAGCTAGTTTGAGCATGGATTCTTCTTCAACACTTCATCTAGGTCTAGTGCTTCATGAGAAGCTACATCGGCGAGGTACCATAGAACTAGCTTCCGTTGTAAGGCGTATTCCTCGCTCCCTTACAGTAAACTATGCTATCATCGGACAAGGTCTAGCAAAACTATTAGCTGGTTCATCCCTGAAACACTTTACTTAGCGAAGACTTCTCTAATAAAGGCCTTTTTACTCCTAGCAAGGGTTGGAGAAGCTTTGAGGATAGAGCAGGCGCGCCCGAGGATAATAGTGACTACATCGCATAGGCCGAGCCAGAGAGTGCGTAGCTTCGCCAAAGACCTAGCCACGGTACTACCATACGCTATCAGGATTAACAGGGGGAAGTCGTCGCTTAGAGACCTCTATTTCGACGCATATAGCGTAGGCGCGCTAAGGGTTGTCATCATAGGCATGTGGAAGGGAAATCCAGGCACTATCAGGGTTTACGAGGTCCAAGAACCACCTAACGAGCTTAAAGAAATAACCGTTATTAGGCTCGCTGGTGTAGCTCTCCGAAGAGAGATACCGGGAGCAAGAAAAATTATGGGAGCAAGAGCTGCTGCTATAGATGTAAGAGAGTTGCCACTAGCCCTACAGCATCTTGCTGATACTTTTACTAGAGCCTTCTTCTATAAAATAATCTTCAGTGACGAGGAGGCATCCCGCTATGATGTTATTGCTAGGGCCAGCCTACAAAACGGCATACTAGAGATGAAGTTTCTTTGCAAGGATATGCGTACTGCATGCGGACCTAAGCTTAGGATAGTAGCGGTGGAGGACTATGTCTCGGGTTTCAGGCTATATAGAGATAAAGCTCTCTTCAAGGAGGCTAGCAGAGAGCATAGCTAGAGCATTATCCGTCGAAGCCTCCAGCCCGCCAGACCCCAGTAGGGGTAGTGTCAGAGTGATAACTAATGATGATAAAGTGATTATTGAGATAAAGGCTAGGGACCTACCAGCTGCAAGAACCCTTTTCACAACATTCCTGGGACTAGCATCTACAGTCATAGATGCTGTTACAAGCATAGACGAGAAAAACCAACAAGCCTAAGTAGCCTAGCCCTGCTAGACTAGGGGCCTAGGAGAGGTGGATGCCTTGTCTCAGAGGCTACCACCCGAGCTAGAGAACAAGCTAGCACGCTACCAGAATTTACAAGCACAGTTTAACAGGATAGTCCAGGAGAGGGCTGCTGTAGAGGCCGAGATAAGTGAGATTAATAGAGTACTTCAAGTGCTTCAGGAGCTAGAGGAGGGGGATACAGTCTATAGGCTTCTAGGCAACGTCCTCGTAAAGGTATCTAAGGATAAGGTTGTAAGCGAGCTTAACGATAGGAAGGAGATACTTGAGCTTAGGCTACAGAAGCTGAGAAAACAGGAGAACGAGCTGAGGAAGCAACTAGACGAGGTGGTACAAGAGATTAAGAAGCTGCAGACAAGGCTTCTAGGAGTACAACAGGGCGGTGGAGGCTAGGATTAAGCACCTGCTAGCCCATAGACTACTCTGAACGTTTTTCCTAAGATACTTGGTCTAGAGGTTATCTAATCTTCTTCATACTTATTATGCCGAGGGTAGATGTTGAAGACTAACCGGAAGTTTGTTGATGTAAAGCTTAGGCTTAAACCGTTAAGTGTTGAGGAAGCCGAAGACATCCTAGTGGGGCTAGAGGAGAGGATTAGAAGCTTCCTGGTGAAAAAGCTTAGGAGAAGACTAGACGAGCTAGACATAATAGTGAAGGCTGATTATGAGGGTGGAGAGCTGACTGTTAATGTTGATGTAAGGGTCGTAGGAAGAGTTATAGCGCCACTATCATATGATGAGGTAGTGGCTGAGGCCATAGATGAGGCTGCTAGATGGCTTGAAGCCAAACTACGTTCCAGACTGGATTCGAGAGAGGAGTATGGAGCTAGAGAAGCTAGTGAGGAGAGCTCGTAGAATAGTCGTAGCTTGCCACCGTAACGCGGATCCTGATGCACTAGCATCGCTCTATGCTATGGCCGAGTTGATAGAGAAGCTGACGAGAAAGCCTGTCCTAAAGTTTCTACCAGAGGGTCTTAATAGTGTCTCAAAAAGAATACTAGCCAATCTACTAGGCGAGACGTTAGCTAGTAATAGCCTATCCGAGCTGGCCCCAGAGGATCTCCTAGTAGTAGTTGACACGGCATCTAGGAGCCAGCTTGGAGCCCTAGGCGACAGGCTGAATAATGCTAGCCTAGTTGTGGTAGACCACCATGGCTCCAACGAGCTTGTGGAGAAAGCCAAGCTAGCCATATATGACCCTGGAGCCCGATCCACTTCCGAGCTAGTATATTTAGCTGCAAAGACGCTTAGAGTAGAGCTTAGTAAGGTTAGTCTCACACTACTCCTAGCAGGAATCGTTTATGATACTAGGCACTTCCTGCTCTCATCCCCGAGAACTCTTAGAATTGCAGCCGATATCATGGATGAAGGAATAGAGTTAACTAAAGTCTTAAGACTCATGCAGTCAGAGGAGATGAGCCCTTCCGAGAAAATAGCTAGGCTTAAGGCTGCTATGAGGATGGAGGCCTTCAGAGCAGACAACGTGATAGTGGTCATCACGAAGGTTAGCGCATTCGAGTCCAGCGTAGCCAAAGCCCTATTAGACCTAGGAGCCGATATAGCTATCATAGTCTCGGAACACAAGGATGAAACAAGAATCATAGCCAGGGGGAGACAAGCTGTCCTCGAGAACCTTGGAATCCATCTCGGCAGGGATCTTCTAGAAAGAATAGCCAAGGAGTTTGGAGGTGGGGGAGGAGGACACATGCTTGCAGCAGGAGCTTCGCTGAGGAAGCCTATAGATGAAGTCTATCTCGCAATACTCGAGAACATATCAAGGCTCTTTAGGAGTCGAGGGCTAAGACTAAAGAGGATAGCATAGCCCTTAACAAGGGATCCAGGATAGAAAAGTATTATTTACTCTACAGTTAGAGGAATGAACACTACGTGTAGGGGCTAGTTAAGTCGAAAAACACGCTAGTAAGGACATAAAAAACACTACACCATGATCGTAGGGGGTGGGCTGTCATGCCTGTAAGAGATCCAGAACTATTGAAGATAGTTTATGAGCGTGTACTCAATAAGATGGTCTGTAGGAAGTGTGGAGCACTTAACCCTCCGGGTGCCAAGAAGTGTAGACGCTGCAAGAGTAAGAACCTTAGGCCAAAGAGAGTACTTAAGAAGTAGGCTCTGATTCCTCGATCTTGGTTCTCTCAAGCACCTTTCGGGCACCATCAATAACGTATAGTATTGC
>JBEVCE010000041.1:0-12416 GCA_040514295.1 Pyrodictiaceae archaeon
GTATTACTCTATGTTCCCTCCTTAATACGGTCTTCCCGTCCTTCAGGACACAGCCCCCTAACGAAGCCCAGCAACGCTATCCAAAATTATGTTAACCCAGAGGGAGGCTCGTAATAAGACATTTAGTTTAGACAATCTTTTATAAAGCTTACAAGGATTCTCGTATGAGGCTGTCATCAACTCATGAGATGCGAGAAATTGCTTAAAGAGATTATCAAACCCGGACTCAAGGTATTCTATGGGCCAGCAGCTAGTGGTAAAACTAACCTAATGCTCTACTTTCTAAAACAATTTTGTAGAGATGATAAATGCATATACGTATCTACTGAAGGACTTGACTTCCTTAAACGAGGTATAGAAATAGGCCTAAATATTGCCAAAATAATAGTACTTGAAGCATTGGATTTACTGGACTTGCTCAATATTATCGAGGAACATGTAGATGAGATTATATCATCAAAGATAGCCGTAATAGATAGCATTAATGCTGGTTATAGGAGGCAGGCATCAGAGAAGCATAGTTTTGAATTATTTAATTATATTCTGGCTAAGCTACGCATGATAGCTGAGAAGTACAAAGCCAATATACTGTGTACTTCGCAAGTACACGAGTACGCTGAAGGACTTGAAGCTGTGGGGATGAAGGCTATTAATCTATGGGCCTCAAGTATATTTAGAGTAATAAGAGACGATAAAGGTAGGCTAATCATGCTGGAAAAGCCAAGCACCCTCCAATTCACAGCTAGATTCTCTATAGTAAAAGGTGGAATAGTATGGGAGAGCTGCTAGACTTAGAGGCTACGACGTTTATTCTTGTACCCCTTCTAGCTGCTAATGGCAGCCCAGTACTATTATCTAAGGGTACACCTATAGACCTTGGAAAAATGTTCATTGACGGAAGAAGAATCTTAGGCGATGGAAAGACCATACAAGGGTACCTTCTCGGACTACTATTTGGGCTCTCCATAGGCTTATTTTTAACAAATATAGCTAACGATCAACGGATATTCTATGGAGCAATAATTAGTGTTAATGGCGGGCTACTCGGCGATATCATAGCTGCATTCCTTAAGAGAAGAGCCGGGTTAAAGAGAGGGTATCCCGTTGAGCTTTTAGACCAGCTAGACTTTCTTATAGGAGGACTTATAGCACTTTATGTTGCCGGCTATGTATGTGATCCTGCAACTATACTTGTGTTTATTCCCCTTACGTATACGCTACATAAAGCTACAAACTATGTTGCGTATAAGCTTGGATTAAAGAACGTCCCCTGGTAGTCTAAGCTTTCTTTGAGGCCTCCTTCCCAGACTCTTTTATCAGCCCTGCTATTAATTTCATTTTATACCTATATTCTACATATTTATCTTCAGGAGAGAACCTCGGAGGATGAGGTACTTTCACAGGAGCACCACAGACAGGGCACCTATCCTTGTTAAACGTATAACGGCCGCACTTGGTACATTTCCTTAAAAGCCACTGCATAAAATATACTCCCTCGATCTATCATTACCTTGAGTCGTAGAAAATCCATCTTACTTCTTCTCCCACTCCCTTATAAATTCAAATTTCACATTAAGATTCTTAGCCTCCTTTGAAGCCTTCTCGACTGCTAGTGATAAAGCTCTCTCAGCCGTCTTATAATCGTAAGCTATAATCTCTACTCGATAGCGTGGGGCACCTACAGTGTATAACTTTACCTCAACATCGTTTGAGGATCTCCTGGCTTCCTCTTCAACTGTCTTCAAGACCTTCCTTATCCTTTCTATACCATCCTTCTCAAGGCTTTGTGCAACTATTGTGCCGAATACCTTGACCTTCTTAACCTCCACATGCCTCTTAATCTCCTCGTAAAGAGGCTTTACCCACTCCTCGGGAATACCGAGGCCTCGTAGAAACTCCTCGCCTCGTATCAAAGCCTCCTCAAAGGCATCCATGAGGCCTCCATAGTTCTCTTCTATTTTCCATGCAACGTTCTCATAAGCTTCATCAATACTTTTGCCTAGCTTGTTTGCTACGATCTCAAGTATCTTTATGGCCTTCTGTGTCCGCTTCCACTCGGCCATTCTTCTTCGTCGCTCAGAGTCAGTTACCCTCTTTAGCGAAACATCAACTGTCCTCCTGGCCTTATTAACTCGAATTACTTTTACAACTACCTTTTGACCCGGCTTGATAGCATCATGAATGCTTCTAACCCATCTGGATGCTACCTCGCTCCATGGAAGATAGGCCTCTAGCCCTCCGTATTCGTCTAGCGTAAGATAGGCTCCATAATCATAGACCTCCCTTACTGTGCCTACAACTAGTTCGCCAATGTCTGGAAGCTCTTTCTTCCTTAGTGCCATAGAGTCTCACCTCCTAAGGTTAAGATTATTATTCTCTTGTCTAAGGTATTAATAACTAGTTCTTCTTCTTCCCAATCATCTACCTAGCCGTGCTGTCCCTTACTCTTCAATCTCGAGTATGGCTTCAGGAGGATTTACTTTAAGCCTGGAATTTCTACCATTGTACCTTTCTATTTCTTTGAAGAATGTTCCCGGCATGCCTTCGGCTAACGGGATTTCAGCTAAGACAGAGCCTGCCACAAGTATTGGATCAGCTTTTTCAACTACTATTGCTCTTGGCGCATAGCCCTTCCTTGCAAGGCCATAAAGGATGTAGGAGCCCACCGTACTACCTCTTGGATATCTAAATACAAATATTCTACCAGAAATCGAGAGCTTACCATGTATACGTCCCATTTCATCTAACTCTCCATAGAGGGAGAGGGGAGCATTGTAAACTAGTAGTTGTGCTTCGGCCTCACCTTCCACAAGGCCCCGAAGACGAAGCCTCATAGATAAGCCACCAGCTTAGCTCTTTTTCTCGCTCGCTTCACGAGTCCTCGAGATTAGAAGCCTAACTTTTTCGACCCTCTCGAGTATCCTTAGCCATGCAAGTAACTCCTTTAGGGACTGGTTCTCAGACGCAGCCTTAGGCTCACTTGATGTCTCGATGTAGTCAATTATCGATTTTATGTACGAGGCTGCAAGTCTCTCTAGGCCCTCAAGCACCCCTTCGACTGCAACCCTGGTATACTCCGCCTCATCCTTAACCAGGAATACTCTTCCATGAATAGGGCAGACCACCTCGCCAGAGCGCAGCCTAAATAGGGGTAGTCCACAAATCGGGCAACGCTCGCTAAGCATAGCTGCACCAGCACGTAGAAGATCAGCCATCTTCTTAATCACGGCTGGATCCTTAGTATAGTCTTTAGACAAGACTATGTCACCATCCCAACAAATCTCTTTGGTCCCTCGGGCTTCACCCAACTTAAAGCTAGGCTAGAAAACCTATTATTTTCTCTCAACAACTATATTAAGTACCTTGAAGAACAGGCTATGGTTTTTATATGAGACGTTGTACAGACTTTAAAAGTATTGAAAACATCGAGACTTAAGGGGCTAATCAAACCCTATAAAAGTAGGGTGATTGCTATGGTCACACCATTATATGATAATAAAGCTAAGATACAACAAGCTATAATGATGCTAATGAGGATAATTAACGATACAAGCGTACCCCGTAACATTAGGAGGGCAGCTACTAATGCTGTTAGACAGCTACGTGACGAGAGTTTAAGCCCGGGAGTTAGAGCCGCTAACGCGATAAGCATACTAGATGAGATAAGCCAAGACCCTAACATGCCAGTTTATGCTAGAACACTCATCTGGAATGTGATAACGCTACTTGAGACTGTTAAGGACTAGACCCCTCGCTATCACTATGTAAGAATAGAGCCTAAGGCCATATCATGGTCTTACAAAGGGTGTAACTGATGTGCATGAATCAAAGCCTATAACTAGAGTTAGGATTAGAGGAGTATATTCTACTGCTTTAACCAAGCTCTTGCTTGAGAATGGATTCCAAATAGTACAAGCATCTAGAATAATAGCCGAAAGGCTTGGTATCCCACAATTAGCTTTACCAGCTGACGTCACTATCAAAACTGACCGAGACAGTGACGAGATAACTATAATAGGTTATAGTATGCACGTGGATAGAGTGCGAAGTGTTCTACAAGAGAGCATCAGATATTCCGCATACCTAAGGTCTAAGCTGCCTCTACATGCTACAGTAGTCGCTAAAATCGTGGGTAGAACTAATAGAGGAGAGTGTAGGGCAAGAGTAGGAGACGTAGAAGCCATTCTTGAAGGTGTCACCGAATGTAAATCCGGGGAGACAATAACTGCGTTTGTCAGGAGGACTGGACTCCGTGAGGGTGAACTGGTCAGGCTAGTTCCTGGAGTTGAGATTATAGGCGACTATGCCATCGTATCTAAACCCGCCATGACCAACGCTCACGGCAAAGTAACTATAAGTGAGCATATAAGATCCGCTCAAAAAAGAGCCGAACTACTATCATTATCAGCTGAGTATACTGCTAAAGGCTATAGCATTCACTGGCGGAGTAGTGCTAGCATAGCTGACGCCAATACTCTTAGCCAGCATCTAAGAGAGCTTGTCGAGAGGCTCAAGGATATCGAAGAGAAAGGTCATGACACGAGCGAGGTCGTGTTGACCACTGGCGAGGACATAGTGGTCGTCATACCTAGTAGTATTGATAAGAAAGTCTTAGATGACATAAGAGCTAAAGTCGTACCAACAGCGCCGTTTCACCACATGCTTAAAAGTAGTGGCTTGGAAGAACTAACAGCTATAGCAGACTTCGCAGATAAAATCATTGAAAAAGCCCCACACATGAAGCCAATTATAGCCAAGGCAATTACAAGTTATATAGCATGGCGATTAAGGGAACGCTCAAGACTCCCCATATATCATGTGACCCTTGGAGGAAAGATAATAAGACTAGGTGAGGCCGAGGTACAAGCTGTTGAGCAAGAAGAGGAGAATCTCACGTTACTATTAAAGCGTGTTGTCAAAACACCCGGTGTATATAACGGACTTAATATAAATAAAGAGCCTGGAGACTACATAATAACAACCGTATCGACTAATAAATGGTATTTAATTCACCAATATTATAGTAGTGAGGGAGAATTAAAAGGAACTTACATTAATATAAATACGCCACCAGAGATAACAACTGGCTATATAAAATACATAGATCTAGAAATAGACATTATTAAGAAGCCCGATGAGAGGCCAAAACTCATCGACATGGACAAGCTAATTAATGCCATTAAGACGGGTGTTATTGGCATTAACATTATAAAGGAAATATCCAAGGCCATAAGTGAAGTATCGCCTCAACTATTAGAAGAGTTTAAGAGGGAGATTACTTCCATAGATGACAAACTGCTTGAAGCTGGAGACTGATAGAACTAAGGTATGAATATGGCATCCTAGTTTATTGTTGTGGTGCGGGGGGTGGGATTTGAACCCACGCAGGCCTACGCCATCGGGTCCTAAGCCCGACCCCTTTGACCAGGCTCGGGCACCCCCGCAGCCTAGAGACAAAAACCCACCATTTACAACAAATTTCAAGTCTCTTCTAGTTTAAATAGCTTGCTTTAAACATAACCATACCCCTTAAATATCTTTAGAGGAAATTCTACTCTAATTCTCGTAGCTTAATGCTTTAAGAGGATGATCCCAGGGTTTAGGTTTTGAGCACCATAATGACTTGCGGGAGCAGAGTTCTCTCCTAAGGAAGGGGATTTAGGCGTATGTGAGACAACGGTTGAGACCGTCTATGGGGTTTTACCTAGACGCGCTAATCCTCTAGGAGCACTTCATGGAGGTAGGGTAATGGAATGGATGGTCTCGACAGCTGGTCCTGCCGCCGCGAGGTTCTCGCAGGGACCTGTGGTACTAGGGTGGCTTGATAACACATTCTTTTCTAAACCCTATTGGGGTTGGTGATAACGTCATTATTAGGTCATGGATTAGCCTTGTAGGTAGAAGTTCTATGGATCTAGATGTCGTAGTTCTAGCTGAGAACGTCAATGAAAGGCCATCAATAACTACCATAGTCCGCATGGCGTTTGTAGCCGTAGATGACAGTTTACGGCCTAGGCCCGTGAGCCGCAAGGTTGTAGCAAGGAATAGTCTTGAAGAGATGTTACAGGAAGAAGCCTATACTAAAAAGAGAAAGAATGAACATCATTGAGAAAGGGATGGAGGAGCGCAAGAATCTTGAAAAGCACCCCCGCACTATGGGATTAATATAGTTTAGCTGTTTCAAGGATAGCTTATCCGAAGGATGCTATATGTGCCGATGCTATGCATGCTGGTAAGCTTTTATTCGTGCTCGACGAGGTGGCTGGATACTCGCTTCCAGGTATGTAAGAGGAATCGTCGTGACAGCTCGCGTGGATTCTACAGCCTTCTATGCACCCATCAGGATAGGCGACATCTACAACATATTTGCGGCTATAATTTATGTCAGTAGATCTACTATAAAAGTCACATTATAAGGTTACAGTGGAGAACCCTATTGATAAAAGGATGGAGCATACCTCGTCAACATATTATACTATAAGTACATATAGGTGATGATCTTAAGCCACGAAGAGCATCTACAAGACCAATACCAGCTGGAAGGGAATGGATAGTCGCTGAGGCCGAGAGGCGTAGAAGGACAAGGCTTGAAAGGGGCTTAAAATCATTAAAAAAGAGGATGGGATTAAACAAGGGCTAACATTTTACTCAAGGAACTCTTTGGGTATCTGGGCTATATTAGCCTTAATAGCCTCGATGGATTCTTTTAGCCCCTGCTTTTCCTCCTCGGTGAGCGGTAGTTCTATCACCTTCTCTACACCCTTCCTGCCAAGTACTACCGGAACTGACGCTGGGACATCAGTATACCCGTATTCTCCCTTTAGTATCACACTAGCCAAGAACACCTTCTTTAGATCCTTCTTAATAGATTCAACCATTATAGCCAATCCAGCGCCAGGCCCAAAATTACTGCTATAACCTCTAAGCTGTGTTATTGTCGCCCCAGCCTTTACAGTCTCCTTGACGATCTCATCAATCTCCTCCTTAGATAATAGTTCAGTAAGGGGTTTTCCGTACACAGTTGACAGCCTCGGAACTGGGAACATCTTTTCACCATGCTGGCCTAATACAACGGCCGTTATTGCAGCAGGGCTTACACCCAGTTTTTTAGCGGCATAATATCTTAGCCTTCCAGAGTCAAGTACCCCGCTAAATCCTATAACCCTCTCACGCTCCCATCCAAGTCTCTTATACATTAGATATGTCATGGAGTCAAGGGGGTTTGTTGTCAGAATGACCACCGAGTTAGGTGCATACTCCTTTATCTTCTCAGCAACATCCTTTATTATGCCAGCGTTCTTTCCCACTAGTTCTTCCCTAGTCATTCCAGGCTTTCTAGGGAAGCCCGCAGCAACAATCACTATGTCACTTCCCTCCATATCTTTATAGTCATTCGTACCCCTAATGTCTATTGAAAGGCCAAGTATGCTGGCTGCATGAGCTAGGTCTAGCGCCTCTCCTTGAGGCCTCCCCTCAATAATATCGATTAACAGAATATCATCAAGTTCCTTTAGCATTAGGAAGGCTGCTGCAGCTGTACCCACTCTACCAGCTCCAATAATTGTTATCAAGTAGGGGCACCGCGAAAAAATAGTGTTAAGCTTGGATTAAAACCATTGGTTCTATTCTGTCATTACATCATGTTAGACACTTGGTGAAAGGATAGAAGAGATAAAAAGCATGTGTTTCAAGAAAAAAGCTATTAGGCTAAGGACCCGCTCCGCATCAGTAAGGGTAAAATCATGGAGAATGATGTTAGGAGAGAAAAATTTCTTAGAGAAGCTGTGGTAGAGGTTCATGGGAAGCTCTATCACTGGATAGATGCGCTAGCACTATGGCTCGAAAATAGACTTAGAGAGAGGAAGAAGGACAGTTATGTATTCAACGGAGGACTCTCGGTTTCAGGTCTACAACATGTAGGGAGACTTAGGGGAGAGATAGTCATCCCTGACATAGTTGCCAATATCCTTGAAGAGAAAGGATTTAAGATAAAAAGGATGTTGACCCTGTATACACAGGATGCCTGGAAAGGCAAACCTAACCAACTCAAGACATTCAAAGACACGGAGTCCGCGAAGAGGTTTATTGGATGGCCTCTTGTAAGAGTACCTGATCCTAAAGGGTGCCACTCTAATTGGGTGGAGCACTTCTGGTCAGACTTCGGACCTTATATTGAGGAGTTTACTAGGGGAAAGGTTGAGGTAGTGACAACGACTGAGCTGTATCAAGGAAAGCTAAGAGAATTTACTATGATGATCCTAGGAAAACGCGATGAAGTTAGAAAAGTAGTGAATAAGTATAGGGGGAGAAAGCCCTACCCTGAAGGATGGATACCCTTTGAGGCCATATGTGGTAAATGCGGGAGGATAGACTCTACCGAGGCTATAGCCATAAAAGGGGACAAGATAGAGTACAGGTGCAGGAACTGTGGATACCGAGGACTAGCCAGTATTAGTGACGGGAAACTTAACTGGCGTATAGAATGGGTCGGCGTATGGTGGTCTCTAGGAGTAGACTTTGAGCCTTATGGCAAGGATCATGCCACTCCAGGAGGAAGCAGGGATAGTGCAAACGAGTTAGCAGTGATGCTAGGCGTTAAGCCGCCAGAGGGCATACCTTACGAATGGGTTTCATTAAGAACCGAGGCTGGAGAAACAGATATGAGTAGTAGTAGTTTCGTGGGATTCACGCCGAGAGAATGGCTTGAAGTGGCCGAACCCGAGGTATACCGCTTTCTCGTACTAAGAACACCACCTATGAGAAAACTCGTGCTGAGCTTAAGGGAGATCCCAAACTATTATGCATGGTACTATCAAGCCGAGCGGATATACTATGGTCTAGAGTCTACAGGAAGAAAGGAGCTAGACATACTGCTTAAGAGAAGCTACGAGCTAAGCTATGTAAGGGGGCAACCACCAAGCGAGCCACCGGCACAACCACCTTACACCCACCTAGCAATCCTTGCGCAAATACTACCCAGCGATAAGCTACTCGACGAAGCATTAAGAAGATTGCAGAGAACAGGCCATATACCGTTAAAACCTAGAGAAATCGACATTGAGAGAGTCAAGAGAATGCTGCCGAGAGCAAAAAACTGGGCTGAAAAATATGCTCCCGAGAACATGCGCATAAGGATAGTAGAAAAGCTTAGCGATAATATAATAAAGCGTATAGAGGGGTTTAGAAAGGATCTAGAAAGGCTGGCAGACGAGCTAGAAAAGCTAAGAGAGTGGAAAGAAGATGAAATAAAGGAGGCCATGATTAGAGCAACTAGAGGGTTAGATGCTAAGAGGAGGAGGGACTTCTATGCCGCGCTCTACACATTGTTCTTCGGAAAAAGCTCTGGACCTAGGGCAGCACCGCTACTCTCATTACTGGAGAAGAAGTTTGTCATCAATAGGCTGAGGCTCGTAGAATGATGAAAAGCTTTAAAACACGATTTTAACACATGTTAAAGTAGGGATGGGTTTGGATAGTCTAACCCACAGACAAGCCTACTATTACTCTACATTCTATAGCCAACGAAAGAACAACGAAGAAACTGTGACTTCGAGGATCGATGAGGCTAGGCTTAGATGCATAGCCAAGTGTATATTCTCGCTTAGTGAGGAGGAGGCACAAATATTAGCATATCTTATAAAAAAGAATAAGAGGGCAATAGTCAAGGATATTGCAGAGGAGCTTAGGAGGAACCCTGAAGTAGTTAGAAGAGCGCTTAGAGGACTTTACATGAAGTCTCTAGTGACTAGAAGACCCTATCCTCTGCGTAGAGGAGGACGAGCCTACATCTACGAGGTCCCATCCCATGTGATAGAGGTTGTTACAAAAGTATGTAGGTATGTAAATGAAGTCGTAACAGCTAATATGATAAAAGAACAAGCCCCTATACCTCAGACTCTAGGAGGAGACACTTAAAAACATGGCTATATGGGTTGATGGATTATAAAACCTTGTTTTTACTTTCCTCTCGCTGAGCCTTTTCTCGATAAGCTTTGCATCGTCGACAATAATACTAGCATTATCGCTTGCAAGAACAAAATTATTAACATACATGAATGATGGTATCCATACACCATACTCCCATACTCTTGCAAAGACCTTCTTATAGTTATCTACGAGCCTCTTATAGTAGTCCTTGTAGAAGAAACTATTACCGGCTTGTGTAACTACAATCCCCTTTTCATCTCTAAGAATTCCTTTAACCTTTCTAAGAAACTCCTCTGAGTATAGATGCTTAGCTATATCCGGGCCGTAGGGATCAGTTAGATCCATTATAACAACATCATACTTCTCCCCGCTCCGAAGAGCCTTAGTTACATAAGCAAAGGCATCATCTATGACAATTCTAGCCTTAGGATTATTAAAAGAGCCTTGGTGCCATTCTTCCAAATATTTCTTCGAGACCTCAATAACTTGTTCATCAATATCAACCATCACAACTTCATCAACAATATCGTGTTTAAGAACCTCCCTGAGAGTTGCCCCTTCACCACCACCTAAAATGAGGACCCTCCTAGGATGCTCATGCAATATTAGTGATGGATGGACGAGGGCCTCATGATAAATATATTCGTCCGCCTCGGTACTTTGAATAAGCCCATCAAGAATAAGTGTTTTCCCGAAAATAGCTAGCTCGACGATAGCTATATCCTGGTATTTCGACCTGCCGACATAAATGACTTTCTTAACCCTATAGTATATTTCGAGATCTCGGCCAAGAGGCTGTAACAGATACATGCTACCCTGATATAGCTCAAAGCTCAAATCCAGCCCCCTTCTCTTACCCAATATCCTCTTTAACCGCTTACTAGTCATGGGCTTCAAGGAGAATAATACTGGCTAAGCTAAATTAAAAGCCATCCTACAGCTCACCCCTTCATCACCAAAACAAGTCTCAGCGGCGGCCGTAGGCCTCAGTCATCCTCGAAAAACTAGTTTGCTTCCTCCACACAAGAACTTTAATTAGGAACTGGTCTCTTTATAAACCCTTAGAAGAACCTATCCCGAACCTCACGGAAGATGATGGCCGCAAAAGACTTATTGGTTTCCATTAGAATCCTCTGAGAGTACAATGGAGAAGCTGGGCCCGTCGTCTAGCCTGGTTAGGACGCCGCCCTCACACGGCGGAGGCCCGGGGTTCAAATCCCCGCGGGCCCACCATCCTACGTTTAACTCTCCCAAGCCCCCCTACCAAAGTAAACCACAACCAGGTTATGTCACTACACTATGGCCTCTTCTACGAGGAAGGGCGAGACCATTAGGCTAATACCCACTTTCACTAATGTAGTATGGGTAGAAGTTGACCTATAGGGCCAGTATAATGTTTAAAAGCTATTTAATCTTAAATTTAAAGTAGCTGAGGACTCTTAAAACCTATAACATAACGAGTGTAATTAAGCTCTTTATAATAAGTTTAGGCCATAGCTGAAAGTAGAGTCTTAAACTGTCTTGCGTTCTCCAGCATCCAATGATTATTATTGAAGAATATATAGGCTTTCCTTGGCGATAAACTTATTATCTTTGAGGCTAGTTGTTTTAGTTCGTTCATACTATAGTTATGTGCATACCATACTGTCCTCCCATGTAGCCTCAGATAGATTATATCATTTGTCTTAATGATCCATGTTGCCTGAGGAGAGTCGACCGAGACTATTACGATACCTAGCTTCTCACCAAGTTTTTTAGTTTCATCATCAAACCAACTATTATGACGAAATTCTATCGCGAAGCGTAAACCTAGTCCAGTCTCCTCGACAAATCTCTTAACACGCTCCACCGTCTCAGGCGCACGTTTAAAGCTAGGCGGCATCTGGAAAAGATAGAAGTCAATAAGATCATCCATAGGCTTGAACAGCTTGTAGAACCTTTCCCATACCTCTACGGCACTAGCCTTAAGCCTCCTAACATGAGTTATAAGCCTATGTACCTTCACTGCCCATCTTAACCTAGAACCCCTACGCACCCAACTTTGAATTTGACTTGGATAAGGAAATCTATAGAAGGATGCATTGAGTTCGACAGCATTTAACCCGCTATGATCCACGTACCATTGTAAGTTCATACCTTTATTCCAGTCATAGAGCCAGCCTGAAGTACCAATATAAATCTCCATCATCAGTTAACACCTAGCTCGTAGGGTGCTTTATCCTTCCCCACTTAGCTCTAAGAGATAACTTTCTTTCATTTACTTTACTTAATAGATGATAATTATCATGTTCAAAATATATTTTTACATTCTAATTTAATAAGCTTGTCTAAATTCTGAAGCGCCCCATTAAGGCTAGACTCAACAAATCAAAACAAAATCATTACAGGAATAATGGCGTTTATAAGGGGATGGTGCGGCGGCCGGGATTTGAACCCGGGACCTCCGGCTTGGCAGGCCGGCGTCCTAGTCCAGGCTAGACGACCGCCGC
>JBEVCE010000042.1:0-12355 GCA_040514295.1 Pyrodictiaceae archaeon
CTCAGGGGCCTATACTGGGCCCCACATGGGATGACTTCTTCCACTCATTTCGATTCTGAAAAGGTCAGAAGGGTCAGCTTGATATATCCCCATACAGCACTCTGTGTAGTACATGTTTCTTATCTAGCACTATCCTCTCACGTGTTCTCATATCCTCTAAAAGGAGTAGGCCGGACCAGTAGTCTACGAGTCGTAGCCTCCTTCCTCGAAGGTCTTCAGGGCGTAGTCGTCTAGATAGGAATGTTCTAGGGTCTTCTCTAGGTAGGATTGTTATAGCTTTGAACAAGCCCTCTAAGCCTAGTAGCGATAGTTTTTCAGCTATCCTAGCTGCTAGCGGCCTAGCACCATTACCACTAGTTGTTAGAACCGATACTGCTTCTTCAAGCCTCTCATCCATCTTTACGCCTGCCCCCTCGGTTGCATGTCTCCTTGAGGCTAGTTCTTTTTCGATACTTCTAGCTTCTACGAGGTTGCCTTTAATCCTTGATGCTATGGCAGCTGCTACATGGGGTTGTTCTGCTATTCTCCAGTAGAATCTCCAGCTCCTTGTTAAGCCTACCTTGGCCTTAGAAGAGCCGTAGTCTAGTACATAGACTATGTATTCCTCGCTTCTCCAGACCACGTCTACTAGCCTGCATGCCTCGAGGGATCCTGCCGCACACTTCTCGAAGAGAGCTAGTACGCTTTTTGAATGCTCCTTGCAAAAGCCTAATGGCGTTGCTGAAGGAGTAATGCAGTATAGCTGATGCTCCGGGATGCCAGCTGGCCCCTCATGATATCTACATAACTGGTGTCCTATACCATTAATTACTAACTCCGGCTCCTGCTTAATCACAACCTTCCTCTCTGGAGGATATTGTATGAGGAGGCCCACTCTAGTGAGCTTTAGAAGACTATGTTCTACACTAGTCTTAGAGGAGCTACCGCCAAGCCATGCACTTAAGCCTATTGGTCTTGTCTCGTAGTATGCTTGGTCCTCGACCTTGTACTCGAAGACTATTGCCCTAATAACATAGCTTGTCAAGCCTAGATCCCTGGAGCTATCTATATTGCGGTAGAAGATAACGGTTAAAGCCTATTTCTATGTGGTAGGTTTCTTTGGGATCATCTCCCTTGATCCCACTTAGTGGTGAACTACGCGAGCAGCTATGGAAAGGAGTTCTCTGGGTACGGGGAGACGCGTATACGCGGATCAAGAGCGATGAAAGAATTTATAGAGTGATAAGTGGTGTGGCTAGGCTACTAGAACCTGGGAGACCATTAGTACTTGTAGCCGGCTTGCCAAGCTTCCCACGCGATGTCTATAGGAGCTATATCGACAGGGGGATAGCCTCAATAGAACTAGCTTATCCAAAGCTCATAGAAGAGACCATAATGGTTAGGAGGTGTATGAGGACTATAGACGTTTATGAGGTATTAGTGAAGGCTGTAAGAGAGGGCATAGAGTACGTGGCTTCAACGCTAGCTACGAGTTGCAAAGCCGTGAAAGAGATCATAGCAGTTGGCCTTGCTGTAGCTATTGCAGGTGTTTTGCATGCTGTCAGGGAGATGGTTTCTGATACTATTAGGGGAGGGGGCGGGCGTTGCGCTATCTGTGGCTCGCATCCTGTCCTCCTGGTGAGGAGGAGCAAGGACTATGAGGCTATCTGCGGGTGGTGCGGGTATAGGTGGAGGGCCAGTAGCCCGTGTCCTGAATGTAATAATTGTATTATAGAGGAGCTGGAGGAAGTCGAGCCTGGGCTCAAGAAGGCTAAGTGTAAGCCTAGCGGCCACGAGTTCATCCTTGCCGAAGACGGTGCAGAGGGTGACGAGGCACTAAGAAGAGCTTTTGAGTACAATCTTGTGCTTAAAGGGGTGCTGGGTCACGAGTCTAGGTGAAAGCCTAGCCTCCGCTGGCGAGACCAAGGTTGTTGAAAGAATACTTAAATTGATATCCAGGAGTTGGAAGTGTAATAGCCTCGAGCCAGGAGATGACGCTGTATGCGTGGATACTGAACACCCCGATCTCTTAGTTAAGATAGACGGGTATAGTGTATCATCAAGCCTGTTACCCTGGATGAGCCTCTATGATTTAGGATGGAAGAGTATTACAGCTGCAACATCGGATCTCGTAGCCAAGGGAGGCAAGCCCCTAGTATACTTGATTAGTATAGGGCTATCACCTAATAGGAGTATTAGGGAGGTAGAGGAGCTTGTTGAAGGAGCTGCTGATGCCGCTCTAGCCTATGGGGGCTGGCTTGGCGGAGGTGATACCAACGGTGCCGCTGAAGGCCATGAATGGATAGATGTGGCTAGCGTAGCTAGAGCGAAGAGGGTAATAGGGAGGAATTGTGGGAGAGAATTCATAGTTTATGTCACGAAGGGTAGGATAGGCTTAACAGGTGTAGCTTTGAAAGCACTAGAGACTGGTGAGCAAACGCTCTTAGAAGAATGTTATCCTCGTGTGATAGCTGAGACCAAGAGACCTTATGCTAGGATAGCCTTCGCCAATCTCGTTGAGAAGCTCGAGGGTTGCATAACATGTAGCAGCGATGTAAGTGATGGACTAGCCTATACGCTTTACCAGCTCTCACTCTACTCAAGATCTAGCATAACTATCGAGCAGCTGCCAATAGAAGAGGAGGCCATAGACTACGCAAAGTCTAAGGGCCTCGACCCTGTAGACTTAGCCCTCTACGGTGGAGAAGAATATGAGATAGTATTTGGGGTTAAGCCGGAATGCGAGGAAAAGCTGCTAGACGTAGCCAATCATGTCGAGCTTGAAATAGCCAGAGTGGGTAAAGGCGTTGGGGGAGAACCTCGCATAGTCTTTAGAGGGAGAGTAATAGCTCCATATAGGTGGGATCAATTCCGTAAGGCACTTAGCTACTAGGATCTAGACTATCGTAAAAGGTGCTACGGGAGCAGCGGCTAAGAGGACAAGAGGTGATTAGGCCCCCTCCCCCTTAAATACAGTACAATATGCTGAAGACTTCTCATTGGTGCAAGAGAGACTATGCAGGACGCACCATTAACTATTAATAGAATACAAGGCTTCATAGGCGAGACGGTCTATGATCCTTATGGGAGGGTGCTTGGCAAACTAGTAAGCCTAGAGAGTGACGTAGACGGCATAGTCACCGCTATAGCTGTTGAGGATGAGGGGCATAGAATAAGGTTTGTGGAAGCTAACTCGGTGAAGATATCTTCTGGTAAGGTAATAGTCTTACCAGAATGGAAGGTCATGGCTAACCAGACTTTAACGGCATACATTACTGCACTAAAGAGGATTAAAAGTCTAGAAGACATGTATAGCAGGAACGAGATACCATCAATAGTGTATAGGGAGCTTAAGAAAAAGCTAGACGAGAGCCTTTCAAAGCTAAAGAGTAAGGCGAAGAAGCTCAAGGAGGCAATTAGGCATAGGATGGACGAATTAGATGATGAAAACCTTAGAATAGAGAGAGCTATAGCGAACCTCAAGGTCTCCTACTTCGCTGGCGAAATAAGCGAGAAGTCATATAAGTTAGCAATAGATGCTCTACGTAGGGCCAAGGAGAGTAACGCAAAGGAACTTGACGAGTTAAGAAGCGTATCCAAGAGGTTAGAGTCGATCGAAGGAGGAGTATTAGAGTTTAAAGCCCCAGAGCGTAAAGAAGAAGCTGAAGAAAAGAAGGAGCAGGCCAAGGGAAAGCCGGAGATCCCGACATCAACACAGCCTATACCAGTCAAGATAATAACAGGCTAAATGCCATAAGCTTTTTAACGACGATGGAGTTAAACTAAAATTGTTTTTCCCCATCATTGGAGGAATTAGGATTATGAACGTGAATAAATCTTAACCCTTACTAATTTTAAACTCGAAAGCCTCTGGCGGCTCTGGGAGATCCTGGCCAGGCTTTAGCTCGCCACGCTCTCTTAGCACCTCACGAGTGAGTATCCAGTATACTAATGCAAGGCTTCTCCTACCCTTGTTATTGCATGGAATTACTAGGTCTATGTTGTTTATCCTGTTATCTGTATCGGCTAATGCCACAATAGGTATACCCATCCTAGCAGCCTCTTCAACTGCCTGAGCATCAGCACGAGGATCTGTTACTATTAGTAGGTCTGGCTCAAGATACCACTCTAGGGATGGATTAGTGAATGTGCCTGGAAGTATCCTCCCCGTAAGAGGCCTACAACCCACGTATGTGCAGAATTTCTGTACGGGCCTCTGCCCATACTGCCTAACCGATACTGCTACTATTTTCTCGGGATTATAGTTTGCTATGAACTTAGCTGCGATCCTAATCCTCTCATCGATTTTCTTTATATCAAATACATATAGGCCATCGGGTCTTACCCTGTAGACGAACTTACGCATATACTTTGTGCATATATGTGTGCCTATATGGACTCCTGCTGATAGGTACATGCTTAGTGGTACGAGCAGCTCTACAACCCTAGATTCTTGTTGCTTGCTCTCCTCAGCATCACGGCTCATAATGCTACACCCTCGGAGGCCAGGATTCGTGTTAAAGTATACGCCTAAACTTCATAACTTCATAAATTAATGGGACATGTGCTATTAGCGTTCTACGGCAACAATATCTTTTGACGCCTAGATCGTTAAGCACTTTCCCTGAATTCTCGCCCTGGGATACTCTCTTAATGAATGGTTCCCATAGGTGGCCTATAGGCCTACCACACGTAGGGCAACGAACCGGTATTATCAATGCTCCTAGCCCACCTCCTGAGAAACTATTTCTTTGTTAACGATAGCTTTTCTGCCACCTTCTCCTAGCACTCCTCCTCATAGGCTTCTCTGGCTCTGTCCTCCTAGGGTCACCAGCTATCATCGAACGATCATAGTCCTCGAAGATCTCTTTAAGGAGCTGGCTACCTGTATAGGCTATTAGCCCCCTTGCTATAGCCATTCTGACCGCATCAGCCTGACTCATGAAGCCTCCGCCCTTGACATTGACCTTTATATCTATTTTGCTTGTTATGTCCTTACCAGCCAGTAATAGGGGCTCCATCATCTTCCACCTGGCCATCTCTATAGGCCAGATCTCTAAGGGGATACCGTTTATCCATACCCTACCTCTCCCAGGCTTTATTACCGCACGTGCTATGCTGGTCTTCCTTTTACCTGTAGCTATAACTAGTCTGAAGGGCCTCTCTTGTTGAATCTTTGCCCCAATGAGGCCTAGCTGTTCTTTAGCAGCCTCTGAGCTCATTGTCTTACTCTCACCCCAGCCCAGCCCATAGCCTTAGCTACTTCCTCTACCCGTATATATTTCCGTGCTAGTCTAGTTGCATCCGCATCCGGGAACCTTACTAGCCTCTTGTCCTTAAACTCATCAGGTAACCCTATGTAGACCTTCACCCTCTTAAGCAACTTAATGCCTCTCCACCCCTTAGGTAGCATGCCCTTGATAGCAGCCTTGACTATGTTCACCGGGTTCCTAGGCCTCTTAGGCCCCCACTTGTAGGGGTTAACATGCACCTTGACTCTTAATAGCTTAAGATAAGAGTGTATGACCATCTGGGGGTCTCCGCTCATTACAGCTTTTTCCGCGTTGACTATATAAACTTGATATCCCATTTTAACTAGCTTTGCAACCTTACTAGCCAGCCTGCCCAAGATTTGGTTCGAGGCGTCGACATAGATTATTCTCGTAGGGGGTTTAGGAGGCTCTATGATCCTCTGCTCCGGCATGGCTAATACCTCTTAACCTATATTATCACCTTGACCCCACTCCCTCTAGGGTTCTCCTCCACCAGTTTAACTATATGGATTACCCTGCCTCCAGCCTCTCTAATCTTCCTTACAGCTGAAGCGCTGAAGGCTATAGCCGCCACCGTTACGGGATGGTCTATCCTTCCCGCACCTAAGACCTTGCCTGGGACAACCACTATTTCCCCAGGCCTAGTATACCTGTTGATCTTACTGACATTAACTACTATCCTAAGCCTACGTGGCCTAGAGAGCAGCTCGGCTACATATCTCCATATAGGCGCCTTATTCCTCCTAGCCATACTCTTCAAGAGCCTTATTGTTCTCCTAAGTATAATGTTCGTTGGGCCAGTCCTCTTAGTCACCTGCATCACGTACACCCTTCGCCGACATTACTTTGCCCAAAACCATGACCTTACCTCTTAGCAGTTAATGTCACTAGCTCCTTAAGCACAGCCTCAATCCTTCTCCTTATAGACTCTAGGGCCTTTAAAACTATTATCTTTGTATCAAGCGCGCCTGTGGACTCTATGGTTAAGATGAATTCGTCGCTCTTATATTCTAGCTTGACCTGGGATCCATTACATCTCTTATTGACACACCAGTAAAGACCAGAGGTATTTATATCCTCCTTTATCTCGAAGCTACCAGATCCCATCTTTTTCATCTTCTCCGCTATCTGGGGAGCTGTTGTCTCAATGCACTCCATGCATTTCTGGTCGATTTTGTTTACATCGAAACTTATGACTGGCAGGTACTTATGAGCTGCTATGGAGACAGGCATCCATTTTGCATGCTCTTTACCATACCCTAGTCTCGCGTAGGCTACTAGGTGTAGATGTTGATCAGGAGCCATGACCACTATGGGTATATTATCATAGACTGGTTTTACGCTTGGATCGCTTGAAGTCAAGTCACCACTATAGACGATTCTTTGCTCGTCAGGCCCTGTCTTTACATCAAGTTCGAGTGTTACATAGCAGTTGGGATCGCCTAGCCTAGCATCCTTACACTTCTCGGGCCAGCCGTATTTTTCTAGAGCTTCGGCCGAGCTAAGCGGTATTAGGCCTAGCCTATGAGCTATTATCTCGTCATATAGGACAGTATTATTTTCAAAGAACTCTACCTTATCCACGGCCATAACTGGCACGTCGGTGTAACAGCTTCTTCTAATAGCGTTGACCAATGGAAGTGGAACCTTTCTCAGTAAGAGTCTTAATCTCAAGGGAGAATATTCTATAACCTCAACCTCCACTGCCATAAACACCTGCTGACGCAAATGATATGGAGAGGCCCTAAATATGCTGGAAAAGAATCGATTCTAGACTCTCCTACCGCGGCGTCCACCAGGCCTCCTCGTAGTGTCGTGAGGTATCGGTGTTACATCCTCTATTCTACCTATAATGAAGCCTGCCCTTGCAAGAGCTCTTATAGCCGCTTGAGCTCCAGGTCCAGGGGTCTTAGGCCCGTGACCACCAGGCGCCCTAACCTTAATGTGGAGGGCTACAATCCCCTTCTCCATAGCTGCTTGTGCCGCCTTGCTAGCAGCAAGCATCGCTGCATATGGTGAGGGCTTCTCCCTATCTGCTTTAACCACCATACCCCCGCTAGCTCTCGCTATCGTCTCAGCACCTGTAAGATCAGTTATATGTATTATGGTATTGTTGTAGCTAGAATAAATATGTGCGACACCCCATTTGATTTCACGAGCCGAGAATGCCACGAATCATCCACCTCCCTATAGGATTAGGGGGTTAAGCCTACTGAGTAGTGATCTCGCGCTCGGAGCCAGCCTCTCTCATCCTAGCCGCGATTCTGCTTGTAGGAGCATAGTCTACTAAATCCTCCTCACTCCTCTTAACAAGATAGCCTGGCGACCTAATTCTACGCCCCGCTACCGCTATATGGCCGTGTACTATGAGCTGGCGTGCCTCATAGGGGGATCTCGCCAGGCCCTTCTTATAGACGATGGTCTGCAGCCTCCTCTCAAGGAAATGCTCTGCCGTGAGTTCAAGCACATTATCTAATGTTGCACCCTCGTCCAGCACGCCTAGTTCTATAAGCCTTGATAGCAGGGCTTTTTCCTCCTTCTCTCTAGCAGCTGGTGGGAGTGAAAGAAGGCTACGGGCGCGATGCCTATAGTATCTTGCGAGCGTCTCAGCCTTCCATATCTCCTTTTTGTTCCTAAGGCCATACTTACCCATAAGCTCTATTTCCTTAATAAGCCTCTCCTTGATCCACGGATGTTTAGGGCCCTCCCACTTCTTACGCGGCTTCTTAGGATCCCCCATGGTCCTCGCCCTCACTACTTCCTACGCTTTGAGACGCCAACAGTCATGCCTAGGCGGCCTGTGGTTGCAGTACGCTGACCTCTAACCTTAAGGCCTAGGGCATGACGTATGCCTCTCCAACTCTTGATCCTCTTCTCTCTATCAATATCCCTTCTAACGTAGTAGATTAGTTCAGCACCTATTAGGTGTAGATCGCGGCCTGTCTCGTAGTCCTTCCTTCTGTTAAGCATCCACACCGGTATGCCTACTGCTCGGGGGTTCTTAAGGGCCTGCTCTATTCTCTCTATCTCTGCGTCGGTCAAGAAGCCTATCCTCTTATTAGGGTCTATGCCTAGTAACCTACAGAGGGCTAATGCAAAGTTATAGCCAACACCCTTTATGAGCGCTAGGCCATAGGGTATTTTAAGCGAGCCTGGTATATCGGTTCCTGCTATCCTCACTATGTATCTATACTGTTGCGCCAGTATACACCACCCTCCTTCTATGCCCCAGCCGTAGGCCCCTTTATAGCTTGCCTTAGGCTATACCTAGGTCTAGAATCTCTTCCACAAGTATGGAGGAGGAATGTATGTCCGACGCCTATTAAAAATCTAATCCAGCATGAGAGGGCTGATCCTATGCTGAGCTAAGACCGTCTATGGCTTTAACAAACATCAATAATATATCGGCATAGTCGTCTGCTAGCTTGTCTGGCGTATCACATGCCGAGAACATGTATATGGGGCCGCTGATTAGGCTCGCTACTGGGATTCCACGCTTCCAGAACCTGTTAGCGTCGCTAGGGACACCTAGGATGGTTTTTGTGGGTAAGAGTAGTAGCCTCTTAACAGGCTTCTCTAAGAGTGCTTTCTTAAATGCATTGACCAGGTACTCCTTGTCCTCTGACACAAAGATTGCTCTTGGCTCTGGATAACCGGTATAGTATGCCTTTCCATCTTTAACAGCATACTCCTTGCCTATATGCTCTATGGCTATATCTGCGACTATCTTATCCTTCATATTAGGCTCATGAATATTCATGAAGGCCTCCTGGCCGGAGCCTGCATCGAAGTGACCCTCTGTGAAAAGGAAGACCATTGTCTTACCTCTACGTGATTCAGGTAGACTAGCATAGTATTCTGCCAGCGCTATTACCATGGCCACTCCAGAGGCGTCTTGAACGGCGCCACCGAAGGGAGCGTCATGATGGCTATGCACTATTATAATGTCATCACTCTTGCCGGGCAGAATGCCATAGATGTTATAGCCTGTTGTCTCGCCCTCCTCAGCCTCAAGGCTTACCCTAGCTCTAGCCTCTCGCTTGGCAGCCTCCTTGAGCTTAACACCTGTAGACGAGTCAACCCATAAGCCTGTAAGCGGCCTAAATACTCCATCTGATGGAGCATAGTAGGTGAAAGACCCGCAGCCCATATCAGGGTAATTGGTCAAGATTCCTATGAAGCCTACCGCGCCAGCCTCAATAGACGCCTCATAAGCCTCTGGTGCTACTGGGCAACCACACTCTGATGGCGTCAAAGTGGTCATGTAGACTGACGGTTTCTCGGGAGCACCTCTCTCAAGAATAGCCTTGAGACTACCATCAGGATCGCTAACATGGAGGGCCATAGGGGTTAGCAAGCCTAGATCAAGAGAGGGGAACTCTAGGTCGCCCACAACAATTCTATCAGAGACATCACCAGATAGTGTAGTCGAATGCGCGTCACCGATATAAGATAGCTTAGCCTCTACAGTGCCAGGCCTAGTCCTAGCCATGTAAAAGCTCGTGAGACTACCTAGCCCTTCTACCTCAAGCTCCCACCTGAGTGGTATCCATTTCTTAAGCGTATAAGGGGCTTTCCGGACATCTGGCACTCCCAGCTCCACAAGCTTTTCCTTAAGATACTCCTCGACCTCTCTATCACCACTACTACCCGGTAAACGGCCGCCATAACGCATGCTTATATCGTAGATCTCTGCCACCCATCTAGGGATCTTGTCTGATACCTCTCTTATACCACCCACTAGTTCACTCACCCAATAGAATAACTGGCTAAGAGGGAATAAAAAGAGTCAGGCTTCCAAGCCTACATCTGAGAGCCCTCTACCTAGCATAGCTCTAAGCCCAAGATAGTCATAGCATTCATTAATCCTTATTCTAGAACTCCTTAATGAGAGGTGGAAGAGGAGTCAATGAGGAATACTGGTAGCAGGAATTTAATCGCGTTAACGGTCTACGCACTTTTCCGCGGATTTACCGTAGGGGGCTATCAAGCACTCTATAGTGCATACATGAAGACCCTAGGCTATAGCATGGCGAGTATCGGGGCTGCTGTCACAGCGTCCTCTCTGATAGCTGCATTAGTGGCGCCAGGCTTCGGGGTCTTCATAGACATCTTAGGGGCAAAGCTTGCGACACTAGTCACTGGGCTCATAGCTTTATTAGCCGTTGGGCTGCTCTCAGTCCCTAGCCCAGGCTATAGCATGTTCATAGCCTCCTACATGTCCTTCATGCTCGCCTTTGTTCTCGGCCAGCCATCACGTAGCACATTGCTAGCCAAAAGCATTAGCCCTGAGCGCTACGGCTACTATTTTGCTCTAATAACACTAGCCTTTAGTGCGTCACGCGCTGTAGGCCCGCTAGTAACTGGCTGGATAGCCTTACATAACTATTCGCAAGCCTTCCAGGTAATGACGCTCTCTACCGCCACCGGGCTCTCAGCCTTCTACATGATGGCCCGCGAGCCCGAAAGGCAAGAGAGGGGAAAAGGGAGAACATTAAACGAGCTACTCCTAGAAGCTTATCACAGGACCTTCAAGCCTAGACAGGAGCTTGCCAAGCTCTATCTATTCCTGGTGCTCGATAGGAGTGGCTGGAGCCTTTGGTTCCCAATGCTTAGTGCATACTTTAAGGCCTTAGGTCATAGTGAAGAGGAGATAGGGCTCTTCTACACCATGACGTCATTAGTCCAGACAATATCGTCAATACCTCTTGGCAAGCTGGCTGATAAGGCTGGAGCAGTAAAGGTGCTAGCCTCCTCAGAGGCGATGGGAACAGCTGCCGTAATACTACTAGCTGAGCCTAGGCCCATAGCCCTACTAGTCACGGCCCTCACACTAATAGGCCTCTCAATAGCAGCATGGATACCAGCATACAACAAACTTGTAGCCCAGCTAGCGAGAGGCCGTCTAGGTGAAACCTATGCGAGCGCTAACGCCGTAAGAAGCATAGCCAGTATACCAGCACCCATATTAGGAGGGCTTCTGTACCAGTCATTAGGCCCTCAAACACCCTTTATAGCATCAGCACTAGTATTAGCATTAGCAACACTCTATGCAAGGACGCTAGCTCCAGCAGACAAGACGCTTAACGCGCAAACTAACGAAAAAGCATGATACGTCAACCTCGTTACTCTGACACAACATATTTTCCTAAGCAGCAACGAACAAGAAGCTGGATAAGATCTAAGTATATGATCCTCCAGCCTACCATAGCTAGAAAGCTACGTGGCCTCTTGCAACTAGGGGAACACACCATACCTGGGTTAAATTATTGTCTTCCGTCCCAGCAAGGGTTAGGGCTACTTCCATGTTATAGGCTCAGAGAGTATTTACTGATGATAGGTGGTAGGTTAATAATATGATCTCTTCTAATAGCAAGGCAGGGCAATGAAACTAGTAAGGCCTGCCAGGCAGGGGCCTTTAGAACATTGTCTTAAAGCCTTACTACTTTTCTGCGACCCGGAGCTTTCCCCGCCTAGTATCATTCTTAAGCCGCTTTGATCATTGGGAAGACTATGCCGAAGGCAAGCATGTAGAATTTGGAGCCGCCGCCGGGATTTGAACCCGGGACCTCCGCCTTACCAGGGCGGCGCTCCAACCAGGCTGAGCTACGGCGGCGCCACCCGTTAACAGCTATCCTTACTACTACCTGGATTAAGTCTTTTGCTATCAAGATTAATACCAGTATTTCTAGCATCTAGTCCTTTCCTAAAGGCTATGTTTGGCATAGAGGCTAGTAGTACTGAGCTTATGTTATGCTTCTCTCTCTTCTCCCTGCTTCTGTGAGGAAACTGCTTACTCGGATAGCTTATCGTTTAGCAATTAAAACCGTGTCCATACTGCCCTTTGATCGAGGCTGCAGCCCTTATCGATGACGGCTATCTCGTCCTTGAATTCTTTCAAGAAAGAGCTAACATCTCAATGTCTCTCAGATCTCCATAATTTTGCCGTACATCTAGCTTATAGCCCTAGATGAAACAAGCTCCGTTTGGCTAAAATGATTCTAGGCTGATCCTACGCCTATCAGTAAGGTAATGAAGGTAATGTCTAAGAGATGCTCTAAAGCCGCTTACTCCAGCCGCTCACTACGTGGGCTATTAGCTGC